>NZ_OAOP01000001.1:300000-600000 GCF_900207585.1 Bacillus oleivorans
CTTATTTGTTTGTCGTGAATGAACCAGATTATCCGCGGGTGATGGGATTTTCCATCAGCCCTGGTGATCAACCAAATGTTTGGAAATATGAAATGTACCTGCCAGGCGGTGCCGATGAAATGGGAATCGCTTTATATGACCCGGACACATTGAAGTTCGAAGGCTTTTTAGACTGGAAAAGAAACGTCCATAAAGGAATGGTTAGCCGAGAGCTTCCTCTTAATCAATTGCCAAAGGGCTATTTTAAAGCAGTGGTGTTTGCTAAGAAAAGCGGCAAGCAGGACATCGTGGAAAGGGACATTTATATTCCGGTTCCGGGGGATCGGCGGATAGGGAGTAATTCTTTGGCACCGAGGATGGTGGAGTGAATGTGTTCGGTTGCCTGGGAATAGGTTAATGGTGGTGGGTTCTGATAAAAGGCGGGTGAGTTCGGAAAAAATGGGTGTGAGTTCCGAAAAACGGGGTGCGTGTTCCGATAACCTAGGACTGTGTTCCGAAAAACGGGGTGCGCGTTCCGATAACAGAGGGCTGAGTTCCGAAAAACGAAGTGTGTGTTCCAATACCGATGTCTGAGTTCCAATAAAAGAGATGCGCGTTCTGATAAAAGAGTTCTAAGTTCGGTAAACACGGATCCGAGTTCGGTAACAAGGATCCGAGTTAGGTAAAATGGAATCTGAGTTCGGTAAACGGGTTCTAAGTCCGGAAAAATGGAATCCAAGTTCGGTTAAACCGGGTCTGAGTTTGGTTAACTGATCTTGAGTTCTGTAAACCGAGTACTAGTTCGGTAAAACTGGTACTGTGATGAGAAAAACGGATCAAATTTTATAAAATACCAGCTAAAAAGCAAGCAAACCGAGATAAAAGGCACTATCCGAGGTCCGACGTACCCATCAGATCCTCATCCCGCCACACCTCCTGCCCTAGTCCTTTCTTCCTCTTTTTTCGACAAAATACTCCTTTATCAAAAAACACCGAAAAGTATGAAAAGTCTGCACCATATCTGAATTTATGATCATTTTGTGAACATCCCGAAAGTACATGTTCACTTTCTCACGATATCAATTGACATTACCAAACCCCTATTGTATGCTAATCATTGGTATAGAATGATAAGGTTTTCAAAACCCCGTTTATACTAGAAATCTGTATGATTTACCACCGTAAACACTCCATTTAAGAGGTCAGTTCCATGAAGAAGAATGACCACCATCCATTTCGCGCTATGGCTCTTATGTCGGCCATACTCTCACAGTTAGTAGGCTGCATTCTTATTGGAATATTTGGAGGCAGATGGGTAGACAAGGCCATTGGCACAGAGCCGTTGTTCCTTATTATTGGACTGCTTTTGGGGTTAACCGCGGGGATTTACAGCATGCTACATTTGCTTCGCCATTTTAATTCGGGAGATTAGAGTGTAATGGACGACCTAAAAGCCATCTTTATAAGGGGATCAAAATATATATTGTTTTTACTCTCCTTCTACGTGCTTGGTTGGGGCTTTACACCGTATCAGACGATTTTTGCAGGGCTAGTTTTAGGGACAACCCTCAGTCTGTTTAACTTTTGGATATTGGTGAGGAAAACAATCCGTTTTGGTGAAGCGGTTGTTCAGGGTCAAAAAGCGAAGGGACTGGGGATGCTGTTAAGGCTGGCAACAGCTGCACTAGCAGTGACGATAGCCTTGAGATACCCGGAGGTTTTTGATCTAATCACTGTTATTATTGGATTAATGACATTTTATATTGTCATTATGATAGATTTGCTTCTTCAATCTATACTCAAAAGAAACAACGGGGAAGAGAGGTGAAATCATGGATCATGAAGCACCGATAAGAGAGGTCGAGCTTTTTGGACTAGTTATACCTTTTAACCTCTCAAATATACTTATGATCACGGTAGCATCCATTATTGTTTTTTTGATTGCAGTCTTATGTACTCGTACGCTTGCAATGAAACCTACAGGCGCTCAAAACTTCATAGAGTGGGTTGTGGATTTTGTTCGAGGCATTATTAAAAGTAACATGGACTGGAAAGAGGGTGCCCGATTCCATATTCTCGGGTTAACGCTCATCATGTACATCTTCGTATCAAACATGCTTGGTTTGCCATTCGCGCTAACGTTCAATCACGAACTTTGGTGGAAATCACCTACGGCTGACCCAGTGATTACCCTTACATTATCAACAATGATCATTGTTTTAACGAATGTTTATGGGGTAAAACTGAATGGCATGAAGCAGTACGGTAAGCAATTTTTTAGTCCATTTCCGATTATGTTCCCATTTAAAGTAGTAGAAGAATTTGCAAACACCTTAACGTTTGGTCTGCGTCTTTACGGGAACATCTACGCTGGTGAAATCTTGCTGGCAATGCTTGCAGCAGCAGGATCAGCAAGTATTTTTGGAGGAGTTTTAAGCTTTATTCCTTTGATGGCATGGCAAGGATTTAGTATCTTTGTTGGTGCAATCCAAGCATTTATCTTTCTTATGTTAACGATGGTTTATATGGCTCATAAAGTGAGTCATGACCATTAATATATTTTTTATTAGAAATAAATAACATTTTTCAACATATTAAGGAGGAAATTTATAATGAATCTTATTGCAGCAGCAATTGCAATTGGTTTGGCAGCGGTTGGAGCAGGTATTGGTAACGGTCTTATTGTTGGTCGTACAGTTGAAGGGATTGCTCGTCAGCCAGAAGCTCGCGGAATGCTTCAAACTACAATGTTCATCGGGGTAGCCCTAGTTGAGGCGCTTCCAATCATCGCCGTAGTTATCGCATTTACAGTATTAGGCGCTGAGTAAATAAGACTTTAAATTCAAAATGGCGAAGATCATTCGAATGAGTTCCTTCGCCATTCCTTTATGTAGATGTACTTGAATCAACGATACAGGGAAACGGGAAGCGTGAAGAAAAACTTTTATTCGCTGTTTTTCGTTACTCATTCATTGAAGAACCTAATAGGACTCTGAAGGGAGTGAACGATCCGTGTTACTAGAAGGACTAGCCCTTAATGCAGGCGGTTTTACCTGGGGAGACGCTATCTACCAGCTATTTGCATTCTTGGTGTTAATGCTACTCTTAAGCAAATTTGCTTGGAAACCGCTCATGAAGATGATGAAAGATCGTGAAAGTCACATTGCGAATGAAATCGACGCAGCTGAGAACAGCCGTCGTGAAGCTAATAAACTTTTAGAAGAGCAGCGTGAGCTATTAAAAGAAGCTAAACAGCAAGCTCAAAGTTTAATTGAAAACGCAAGAAAGCTTGGTGACGATCAGCGTGAAGAAATCGTCAAAGCTGCTAAAGTAGAAGCAGACCGCATGAAAGAAGCGGCAAAGCGCGAAATCACTCAAGAGAAAGAGCAAGCAATTGCCTCTCTGCGTGAACAAGTTGCAAGCCTTTCTGTCATGATCGCTTCGAAGGTTATTGAGAAAAACCTTTCTGTCGCGGAGCAGGAGGACTTAATCAACCAGTTTATTAAAGAGGCAGGAGAAGAGCGATGAGCACAGTTTCTAAAAGATACGCCTTAGCTCTTTTCCAGCTTGCACAGGAACAAAATTTGGTAGATACGATTGAGTCAGAGCTCCGTGCTGTGAAACAAGCCATCGCAGACACGCCAGAATTACTGGGGCTCCTCAATAATCCAAAGTTTTCAGTAGAAAAAAAGAAAGAATTTGTTAAAGAAATTTTTTCTGCATGTACTCCATACGTACAGCATACTATTATGCTTTTAGTGGATCGCCATCGTGAAAATGAAATTGCAAATATGGCATCTGATTTCGTTGCTTTAACGAATGAAGAAAAGGGTATTGCGGAAGCAACAGTTCAAAGTATCCGTCCGTTGACAACTGACGAAGCAGATGGGATTTCTCATGCATTTGCTGCAAAGGTTGGAAAGAGATCACTAGAAATTACGAACGAAGTGAATACTGACCTCCTCGGAGGACTTAAAATTCGAATTGGAAATCTGATCTTTGACGGAAGCCTACAAGGAAAACTAGAACGCCTTAAGCGTGAATTAATAAGCTAATAAATGTAATAAGGGGTGAAATCCGTGAGCATTAAAGCTGAAGAAATCAGTGCACTGATAAAAAAGCAGATTGAAAACTATCAATCTGAACTAAAAGTTACCGAGGTTGGTACTGTAATTAGAGTCGGTGACGGTATTGCTCTTGCTCATGGCCTTGATAATGTCATGGCTGGTGAGCTATTGGAATTCTCTAACGGCGTTATGGGAATGGCGCAAAACTTAGAGGAGAACAATGTCGGTATCGTTATTCTTGGACCATTTACTGAAATAAAAGAAGGCGACGAGGTTCGCCGTACCGGAAGAATCATGGAGGTACCAGTTGGTGAACAGCTAATTGGCCGTGTTGTAAACCCTCTTGGTCAGCCGGTTGACGGACTTGGCCCAATTGAGACTACAAAAACTCGTCCAATTGAAAGTCCAGCTCCTGGTGTAATGGATCGTAAATCTGTTCACGAACCACTTCAAACAGGTATTAAGGCGATTGATGCCCTTGTGCCAATCGGACGTGGCCAGCGTGAGTTAATTATCGGAGACCGTCAAACAGGTAAAACATCTGTTGCCATCGATACAATCTTGAACCAAGCAGATCAAAACATGATTTGTATCTATGTAGCAATCGGTCAAAAAGAATCTACAGTTCGTACAGCTGTTGAGACATTAAGAAAATACGGAGCACTTGATTACACAATCGTTGTAACGGCTTCTGCATCTCAACCAGCTCCGCTTCTTTACCTTGCTCCATATGCTGGGGTAACAATGGGTGAAGAATTCATGTACAACGGCAAACACGTATTGGTTGTATATGATGACCTTTCAAAACAAGCAGCAGCTTATCGTGAGCTTTCCCTATTACTTCGCCGTCCTCCAGGCCGTGAAGCGTATCCAGGGGATGTATTCTATCTACACTCTCGTCTGCTCGAGCGTGCAGCGAAATTAAGTGATGCGAAGGGTGCAGGTTCTCTAACAGCACTTCCATTCGTTGAAACACAAGCTGGTGATATCTCTGCTTATATCCCAACAAACGTTATTTCCATCACCGATGGACAAATCTTCTTACAGTCTGACCTCTTCTTCTCTGGGGTTCGCCCAGCGATTAACGCCGGTCTTTCTGTATCACGTGTTGGTGGATCTGCACAAATTAAAGCGATGAAGAGCGTTGCCGGTACACTTCGTTTGGACCTTGCATCTTACCGTGAGCTAGAATCATTTGCTCAGTTCGGCTCTGATTTGGATAAAGCAACTCAAGCGAAATTAAACCGTGGTGCTCGTACAGTTGAAGTTCTAAAACAAGATCTTCACAAGCCAATCGCTGTTGAAAAACAAGTAGCAATTCTGTACGCATTAACAAGAGGACATTTAGATGACATTCCAGTAAAAGACATTCGTCGTTTTGAAAACGAAATGTACAGCTGGATGGATGCAAATAAAGCCGATGTTCTAAAACAAATTCGTTCAACAGGAAAACTTCCTGAAGGCGATGAGCTAGATCAAGCAATTACAGAATTCAAGAAAACATTTGCCGTTTCTGAATAATGGATGGGCACAAGTAAAGGGTGGTGAAACAATATGGCATCATTGCGCGACATAAAGTCTCGTATTAATTCCACGAAAAAAACGAGCCAAATCACGAAAGCGATGCAAATGGTTTCTGCCTCTAAGTTGAATCGTGCAGAATTAAATGCAAAGTCTTTTGTTCCTTATATGGAAAAGATTCAAGAAGTCGTTGCGAGCATTGCCCTAGGGAGCAGAGGTGCATCACATCCGATGCTAGTAAGCCGTCCAATCAACAAAACTGGTTATCTTGTTATTACATCTGACCGCGGACTTGCAGGAGCGTATAATTCAAATATTATCCGCCAGGCTTGGCAATCCATTCAAAAGCGTCACAAGTCAACTGACGAATACGTAGTGATTGCGATTGGAAGAGTCGCGAGCAATTTCTTTAAGAAAATGGGCAGCAATGTAGTACAAGAAATTACCGGTTTACCGGATCAGCCATCATTTGCCGATATTAAGGAGATTACTTCGAAATCGGTTGGGTTATTTCAGGATGGAACAATTGATGAATTGTATTTGTATTACAGTCACTATGTCAATACAATTCAACATGAAGTCCACGCGAAAAAACTTCTGCCTCTAACAGATATCGAATCTGAGAAAAAGCTAATCTCATATGAATTCGAGCCAAATGAAGAAGAGATTTTAGAAGTATTGTTACCGCAATACGCAGAAAGTCTCATCTATGGTGCATTGTTGGACGGTAAAGCAAGTGAGCATGCTTCTCGTATGACAGCCATGAAGAATGCTACTGATAACGCGAGTGAACTGATTAACTCGTTAACATTGCATTACAACCGTGCCCGTCAGGCAGCGATTACACAAGAAATCACTGAAATTGTTGGCGGAGCAGCGGCTTTAGAATAGAAGGACCTAAAAAAATGAAAGTGCGCACATAGAGAAGCCTCGGAAAATGCCTTAAAATGCAATCTGTCTGACAGAAATTTGGCGGGCAATGCCGGGGCACCTGCGCTTTTCGTACTAGGAGGGAAAAAGGATGAATAAAGGTAAAGTTCTTCAAGTAATGGGTCCAGTTGTTGACGTAAAATTCGATAGCGGAAACCTTCCAGAGATCTACAGTGCCTTAAAGGTTCAATATAAAGCACAATCTGAATCCGAAAGAGACATTGATCTTACACTTGAAGTAGCCCTTCACCTTGGAGACGATTCGGTACGTACAATCGCGATGTCTTCCACAGATGGTTTGACTCGTAACATGGAAGTTATCGATACAGGTGCACCGATTAGCGTTCCTGTAGGTGACGTAACATTAGGACGTGTATTTAACGTATTAGGCGAACCCATTGACTTAGATGCTGAACTTCCAGAAGGAACTCGCCGTGACTCAATTCACAGAGAAGCGCCTACCTTCGAACAATTATCAACAGAAGTTGAAATCCTTGAAACAGGGATTAAGGTTATTGACTTACTAGCACCATACATTAAGGGTGGTAAAATTGGACTCTTCGGTGGTGCAGGAGTAGGTAAAACCGTACTAATTCAGGAGTTAATCAACAACATCGCCCAAGAGCACGGGGGTATTTCCGTATTTGCCGGTGTTGGTGAGCGTACCCGTGAAGGTAACGACCTTTATCATGAAATGAAGGATTCCGGTGTAATCAACAAAACTGCGATGGTATTCGGACAAATGAACGAACCGCCTGGAGCACGTATGCGTGTTGCTTTGACTGGATTAACAATGGCTGAATCCTTCCGTGATGACCAAGGTCAAGACGTTTTATTTTTTATTGATAACATCTTCCGTTTCACACAAGCAGGTTCAGAGGTATCTGCCCTTCTAGGCCGTATGCCATCTGCCGTTGGTTACCAGCCAACACTTGCAACAGAAATGGGTCGCTTGCAAGAACGGATTACATCTACAAACGTTGGTTCTGTAACGTCTATCCAAGCGATCTACGTTCCTGCGGATGACTACACAGACCCAGCACCAGCAACAACGTTTGCTCACTTGGATGCAACAACAAACCTTGAGCGTAAACTTTCTGAGATGGGGATTTACCCAGCGGTGGATCCGCTTGCTTCAACATCTCGTGCATTAGCACCTGAATTCGTTGGAGAAGAACACTACAATGTAGCACGTGCAGTTCAACAAACTCTTCAACGTTACCGTGAGCTTCAAGATATCATCGCCATCTTAGGTATGGATGAGCTTTCTGACGAAGATAAGCTTGTTGTAGCCCGTGCACGTCGTATTCAATTCTTCCTATCGCAAAACTTCCACGTAGCTGAGCAGTTTACAGGTCAGCCAGGTTCTTATGTACCTGTAAAAGAAACTGTAAAAGGCTTCAAGGAAATTCTAGATGGTAAATATGACGACCTTCCAGAAGACGCATTCCGTCTAGTCGGAAGAATCGAAGAAGTTGTAGAAAAAGCAAAAGCTATGATGGAAAAAGCTTAATACACCAGCAAGGAGGATAAGCCATGAAGACAGTAAATGTCCATATCGTGACTCCCGACGGTCCGGTGTATGAAGCTGACGTAGAAATGGTCAGTACAAAAGCTAAAAGTGGTGAACTGGGGATCCTCCCTGGTCACATTCCAACCGTGGCTCCTTTAGCGATTGGCGCCGTCCGTTTAAAAAAGGGTGCCCAAACTGAATTAGTAGCTGTAAGCGGCGGATTTTTAGAAGTCCGTCCTGACAAGGTAACCATCCTTGCCCAATCAGCTGAGAAAGCAGAAGACATTGATGTCGCTCGTGCTGAACAAGCGAAAAAGCGTGCAGAAGAACGTCTGAACCAAAGCAAACAAGACAACATCGACTTCACACGTGCTGAGCTTGCATTAAAGCGCGCCGTCAATCGAATCAACATCACACAAAATCGTTTCTAATGAAGAACCTTAAGAATGCTGCAGGTTAGCGTTCTTAAGGTTTTTTTGTGTTAAAACTAAGGCCGATGAAGGACATAGTAGCGAGAATAAATGGAGAGAGTGTCTATCATGGGGTCGATGAAGGTAAAATTTTTAATTCTCCGAAATCAAAAAAACCACTCCCCAACACAGACCTACAGCCAATACACTAAATAGATTTCCTCCTCATTTTTCACCCACAAAAATGGAATGTTACCCCGGCTTGGACAATATAGTATAAGAGTAAGAGACAGGCACCATGTTGTAACAAAAATGTAACCTTTATTTTCATAAAAATGCATGAAAATACAAGGAAGATTTTCCTAATTCCTGTAATTAAATCCAATAGTATAGGTCCTTTTGACTGTTTCTGTTAAAGATTTTGTATTATTTTGTAAGATATATAGAAATTTTGTCGAAGATAGATTAATATTGTAAAGTATGCATTTGTGTTACAAAAATATTTCAAAACTAAGATAAAAAGGAGGGCCTCCTATGAATAATGAGAATCAGGGGAGACAAGAAATGGCTGCTGGATTAGAAACAGCACCTAGAAAAGCAGGGTCGAAGAAATGGATGATTTCATCCATTGTGGCTGCAGTAGTATTAGTTTCTGCCATTGTCGTATATGGATTTATGTCCAGTAAGACACCAAAGGAAGCCTATTTGCAAGCAGAGTATAATTCATTTGTTCAAGCTCAAGAAACTTTCGAAACAAATTATGGAGATCTAATTGAACTTCAAGAAAAAATGGAAAAGGAAGCGTATACGTCCGAACTAGATATTAGCGGTAACTTTGACGTTCAATTAGAAACCCCAGATCCAACTTTAATGATGGTTCAAGGTTTACTAGAGCAAATCAATATTTCAGTAGATACACAGTCTGATGTAAAAAATGAACAAAACTATGTAAAGCTTGGAGTAGAGCTTCAAGGAACTACAGTTGCTGATGCAGAAGTTATCCAATCTGGAGATCAGCTCGGTGTAAGAGTTCCATTAGCATACAGCGATTTCTTATACTTAGATACAACTCAATTTGGGGAATTTATGCGCAGCGTAGACCCTTATTATGTTGGTCCAGAAACATTAAACTTAGACACTATTAAACTAAGTGATCTTAAGCTTTCTGAAGATGAAAAAGCAGCACTCAAAGAAACATACGGAAAACTTTTAATTGACCAATTAGCAGAAGAAAACTTCACACGTGAAGATGGCGTATCTGCAGATATTAACGGTGTCAGTGTAAAAGCGGATAAAATTGAACTAACCCTTTCTGAAAGTGAAGTTAAATCACTTCTGAAAGCATTCCTAACAACAGCTGCTGAAGATAAAAAATTACAAGATATCATTGCAAAACGTTATGAATTGATTGTTGAAACAGCTCAGCTGGAAGCTGATCCAACGATTACGGTTTTATCTCCAGAGGATTTAAAAGCTGAATTAGTGGCTGGATTAGAAGAAGCAGCAAACAATGTAGATCAATTAGTGCTTGAATCAGGTATTAAATCAACGATTTGGGTAAACTCTGATGAACAAATCGTTCAAAGAGAAATCATGTTTGAAGCAGTGGGTGTTGAACCTGTAGAGGTTGTTATATCAACATATAATCTTGAAAATGACGGAAAACAAATGAAAGAATTTAAACTCAATGTAAGTGGATCAGAAGATACAAACGCCACCTTAACAGTCTCTTCTGAAACAGAAGGCGAAGGCGCTGACCGTAAGACAAGTACGGACATTACGGCATACTTTAAAGAATTCGGAGAAGAAGTCCTAAATGTAGTCTTTACCATTGATTCAACATATTCGGCTGGCGAAGGAAACGAAGTGAAAAGTGTTCACGACTTCAACTTGGATCTTGGAGAGGCTCTTCTTGCTCAATCAGGCGGCTTCTACTTGAATGGTACAGTTGAAGATACGACTGATATTAATTTAGATGAAGACTATGCGAACCAAACATCGAACTTCACAATTAATGTAGGAGACGATTACCAAGGCGGAACAATTGAATTAAAACTAGATTCCAAAACTGAATTCAAAGCGATCGATATTCCAAGCTTAGAAGGCGGAGTGAACGTAACTGAGCTTTCAGAACAAGAGCTTATGAGTTTAGCAGAAGAAATCATGTACAACCTAGAAAACGCAGTCTACGGATTAATGGGACAATTTGGCGCATTCTAATTCCGAATGTAGGTGTAAACCATGGGGAAAATTAAGGCCCTATTAAACTTGCAATTTAAAACGGTGATCAAACAATGGAAGCTGCTTTTAGCAAGCTTCCTTGTTCCTATTCTGGTCGTAACCGGGCTCTCCTTTATTGTCGTATCCCTTTTTGAACCAGAAACGAGGGAACCATTTAAGGTTGCCATTGCAGACAATGAGGACAGTATGGAAACCGGGTATATTATTCAGCATCTGACTCAGGCTGAACACATGAAATCGATGCTGTCAGTTATCGAAACAACGGAAGAGAATGCTTTTCAGCTTCTTGAACAAGACGAAATAGCGGCTGTCATGGTCATCCCCGATCAGTTTAGTAAGGATATTGCGAGAGGAAAAAATACACCAGTAAAGGTCGTTGGGAACTCCCAGCGGCCTTTCCAATCTCAAATTGTCCGTCATTTTATGGAAAGTTCCGCTGATTTTGTATCAGCTGCCCAAAGTGGCGTTAACACCGTTGATGCATTTCTTCGCGAGGCGAATGCTTCAAAAGATACGATTAGGCAAGCCTTTCAGACAAGCGTTGTAGATTTTAGTTTTCACGCCCTCGGCAGAAATGAGGTTTACGAAGATATCGTAATTGATGAATTACACACGACAGATATAAAACAATACTACTTAGGCTCAGGATTAATTGGAATTGTCATGATATGGGCCTTCTTTTCCCTATGGCTGACGAGAGGATCAATGGAGAATACGGTTCTCCGCCGTTTAGTCGTTTCCGGTGTTTCGACAAGACACCGATTTACAGCAAGACTCATTTCCACTTTGATGATCGTTTTATTTCAAATCATCCTGCTGTCACCATTAATATGGCAGTTAGATTTTATTAATCAGCCAATTCCGCTAATCCTTTATTTATCACTCATGGGATTCATGTTCATCACTTGTTTCCTTTTAATCGAAACAATCACGATGAACGAGAAGCCGATGCTTATCGTTAGTACGGTCATCCTATTAATCTTTTTACTGCTTGGAGGGCATATCCTCCCGACCGTATACCTGCCAGCCTGGTTTGAGACAGTATCTGCTTTTATACCAAACTACTGGGCAATGGATGGGTACTCTCTCCTTGTTTCAGAGCAGGACGGATTACTGAAGGTTTTCCTCTATGCGGGATGTTTTATCATCGTCTTTTGGCTAGTCGCCTATCTGTTTGAAAAGATGAGAGTTAGGAGGGTGATCACATGAGCCTTTCCCTCTTTACTCTGCAGCTGAAGTTATTTTTAAAAAAACCGATAAAACTTCTCATTACCTTGTTTGTACCATTTGCATGTACATGGCTGCTTTTCAATCTGTTCGAGGAAACACAGGAAAACTTATCGATTCCGATTGCGATTGTGGATGAGGATCAAAGTGAGACATCTGCCATAATCATCGAACGGATCAAGGCATTAAATGAAATTCAAGTTCATGTAGTGGATAATGAAGATGCCGAAAGACAGCTTTTACAAGGGAAAATCGATAGCATCTTTGTATTTACAGAAGGATTTGAAGAAAAGTTAATGGAAGAAGATCGAGATCAGACCATTCTCGTTAGAAGAACATCAAACTCCATCGCCTACGGAATTGTTCAAGAGCTCTTAGCAAGTGAAGTTACCAGAATATCGAGCAATATGAAGGCGGCAAACACCGTTGTTCAATACTATCGATCCTTACAGCCCGAGCTTCATCCGGACAAAGTCTGGCAGGATGCCTATCTTCATTCTGACGAGTATTGGGTCCCTGAGCCGCTTATGGGGATAGATTATGAATGGTACAATGTCCAAGGTAAAACTATGGAGGCAACGGAATCCCAGTATACAGCGAACTTTTGGAGGATTTGGAGCTTCATTACGGTTTTAATGGTTTTGACATCTTTCCAATGGTATATCCGGGCAAAGGAAGAAGCGATTGCCTCTAGACTGACAACGACAATGGGCGGGGCCAAAGTATTTGTGCTCGGTGTTGGCGGAGCCCATTTATTACTGCAAGTCGTACAAGGTTTAATCACCTTCATTTTATATAGTGTTTTCTTTGAAACTGACTGGAGTCAGATGGGGTACGTTATTTGGCTCACGATCATCGCGTTT
The DNA here is from genome assembly GCF_900207585.1 of Bacillus oleivorans. Lineage (GTDB taxonomy): Bacteria > Bacillota > Bacilli > Bacillales > JC228 > Bacillus_BF > Bacillus_BF oleivorans. The sequence goes on from NZ_OAOP01000001.1 coordinate 312,752, forward strand.
GCGCTTGGTCTTCTATTAGCTCAATGGTTGCACAATAAAGGAAGCTATTATGTTGCCGCGTTTTTTGTAAGCTGTCTGTTTGCAGTATTGGGCGAAAGCTTTTTCCCGATTTCCGAGCTTTATTCGCCTTTAGAAAAGGCTGCATTTCTATCTCCGATTGGCATGGATGAAAATATAGGCTTGCTTGGCTGGTCCCTGCTGGCACTGGTGATTGGTATCTGGGTAACAAGAAAGAGTGGTGAACGGCTTGATTAATGTTCAAGATGTAAAAAAGAAATACGGGAAGCACGAATCCTTAAAAGGAATTTCCTTTTCGATTGAAAAAGGAGAAGTATTTGGTCTCATTGGCCCGAATGGAGCTGGCAAATCAACGTTATTATCGATTATGGCCACGATTCTGCAGCCAACAGCGGGTACCATTCTGATTGATGGCAAAGACGTTAAAAAACAGGCAAAAGACATCCGCCGTCAGCTCGGCTTTGTACCGCAGGACTTAGCCTTATGGCCAGAACTGACAGTAGAAGAAAATATGATGTTTTGGAGTAAACTGACCAATCCAAATGCTGAAAAAAGTGAGCTTTTCGAACTTTGTGAGCAGGTTGGCCTCAAGGAAAAGTGGAAGGTAAAGGTGTCCGCCCTGTCTGGGGGAATGAAACGAAAGCTCAATATTGCCGTTGCCCTCATTCATCAGCCATCCGTCATTATTATGGATGAGCCGACTGTCGGCATTGACATTCAATCTAAACGGGACATTAATCATTACATTCAAAGTCTGGCGAAGGCAGGCAAAACCATTGTTTATACTACCCATGATGCTGGCGAAATTCTGCGTATGTGTGACCGAATCGGCATCCTCAACCAAGGCGAACTCAAATTTATCGGAACCATCGACCAAGCAATGGAAAGAGCGGATTCGGAATCACTTGAAGACGTCCTCTGTACCATTGGAGAATGGTAATGGTAAAAAGAAAAGCAGCACCTTTATTTAGGGTGCTGCTTCCTCTTTTCCATTTCATTTAATAGCCTATCGACTTGCTCCAGTCCCTCATCATGCTCCCTTTCCAAACCTTCCCGAATAAAGTAAACAAAGATACCTAGACCAATCAAAAGCAGTAAGAAGCTGCCAATCGTTGCGCCCCAAAGACCAGCAAACATCTGACACCCCTCCTTTGTACACCATATGCGAAAAAAGTGCAGGAATTGATAAAAAAATCGAAGTGGGAAAAATTGTGTGGGGACAGGGTGGGGGTGTGGTCGAGTTCGGTTCACATCTGCTGAGTTCGGTTCACATCTGCTGAGTTCGGTTAAATGGGTCTGAGTTCGTTTAAAGGGTTTCTAAGTTCGCTAAAAGGAATTTTAGTTCGTTTATAGGGCATCTGAGTTCGGTTAAACCGGTCTAAGTTCGGTAAAAGGAAGGCTGAGTTCGCTTAAATAGGTGCTGAGTCCGGTTAAATCCATCTAAGTTCTGTAAAAGGGTTCTGAGTTCTGTAAAAAGGTGAAGATACTCTAAAAAACGTGAAACTTGTTGCGAAAATCGCGTGCCAAGTTCTAAAAAATGAGATCGAGTTCCGAATAAGTGGTGCAGAGTTCCCAATAGGTGCAGAGTTCCGAAAAAGTGGTACAGAGTTCCGAAAAAGTGGTGTAGAGTTCCGAAAAAGTGATGCAGAGTTCCGAATAAGAGTTGCTGAGTTCCGAAAAAGTGATGCTGAGGTCCGAATAAGAGGTGCAGAGTTCCGAAAAAGTGGTGCCAAGTCCCGAATAACAGGTGCAAAGACCGGAATAACGGGTAATAAGTCCGGAATAACAAGTGCTGAGCCCACAATAACCAATGCCAAGTTCTGAAAAATACTTCATCCCCCACGAAAATACAAGCGAGAGTTCCCAAAAAACTGCCAACGCTCTCTAAAAAACCAGCCTTTAATAAAATCAAACAAATCACTAAGCTTAATAAACCAACTAACGTGAACCGCACATCCCTACCCAACCTAAAAATAACCTGTAAGAGTGATAGAAACCTATCCTATCACATACAAATTAGAGTAATAGGAATTCTGCTAGAGTTTGCAGCCAGTATTTGCTATAATGACCCTAGAATTACTAATATTAAGATGATTCTAAAAATTTAAAAACGGGAAGGGATGCGTTTGGACTTTTTACATGTTTACCAAAATCATTATTTAATGATTTTAGCATTTCTTTTAGTAGGGATCATGCTTCCAATCGTTGCATTAACCCTAGGAAAACTCCTCAGACCGAACGTGCCGCAACCGGCCAAGTATACGACTTATGAAAGCGGGATAGATCCATTTCATGATTCGAGAGTTCAGTTTAACGTTCGCTACTACATGTTTGCTCTTCTTTTCGTCATCTTTGATGTAGAAACTGTGTTTTTATATCCATGGGCGGTTGCCTATGAAGAACTCGGAATCTTCGCCCTCATTGAAATGCTCATCTTTGTTGTCATGCTACTCATCGGACTAATCTACGCTTGGAAAAAGAAGGTGTTGAAATGGATGTAAAATTAGAAGCTTTCTCACCGCTTGAAGAGGCAGAGGTCAAGCGTAATGTGTTTTTTTCGACATTGGAACAGCTGAAAGGCTGGGCCAGAAGCAATTCATTATGGCCGATGACGTTTGGATTGGCATGTTGTGCGATTGAAATGATGGGCGTTGGAGGAGCCCATTATGATGTAGACCGTTTTGGGTCGTTCTTCCGGACATCCCCAAGACAATCAGATGTGATGATTGTTTCAGGAACAGTAACAAAGAAAATGGCGCCGATTGTCAGAAGATTGTATGATCAGATGCCAGAGCCGAAATGGGTAATAGCGATGGGTTCCTGTGCAACAGCAGGCGGTCCGTACGTCAATTCCTACTCTGTTGTGAAGGGAGTGGATCAGGTCGTACCTGTTGATGTATACATACCAGGCTGTCCACCCAACCCGGCAGCACTTATATACGGGATCAATAAATTAAAGGAAAAAATCAGATACGAGGCAACAACCGGGAAGAGGGTGAGGTAATCGTGTCAGAGGACAAAAAAAGAGAGGACCTGATGGAAACGGAAAAGCTTGACCAAAAAGGTCCAGAAGAACAAAAAGATCAAGAAGGGAAAACAGCGGTTGAAAGCGTTAACAATGATCAGACAGAAACAGAAGATACGTTAAAAGAAGCGCCACAAGATACAGAAAAGCCAGTTGTTAATGTGACTGCTCAAGAAATAGGGGGAAATGAGATCATTCTGTCCGGAAACGAAAGCGGGTCACCAGAAGAAGAAAGGGCCGAAGACTCTTCAATAAAAGAGGAGACTAGCGAGGGAAGCCAGCCTGTTGAAGAAGAAAAAAAATCAGACCAGGCTTCCGACTCTCAACAAAAAGCTGAATCGGGGGAAACGGAAACAGAGGCTAATGAGGAAGAAACGATTGAGCCCGACGCCTCAACAGACCCAGCTGCAGATGAAAGAGCACAAAGGATTGCAGCGGCCAAGGAGCTAGCGGCAGCCGCAATAAAAGAAAGAGAGGATACGAAGGCCACAGAGGAAAATAGTGAACAAGGGCCTTCAACCGACGCAGCCGCCGACGAAAGAGCGAAACGAATCGCTGAGGCAAAGGCCAAAGCTGCAGCTGCCAAAAAGGCCAGAGAAGAAGCTCAAGCAAAAGAAAACGGCGAACAACCAGCCTCGGCCGAAAACGATGAACGGGCGAAACGAATCGCTGAGGCAAAGGCCAAAGCTGCAGCTGCCAAAAAGGCCAGAGAAGAAGCTCAAGCAAAAGAAAACGGCGAACAACCAGCCTCGGCCGAAAACGATGAACGGGCGAAACGAATCGCTGAAGCAAAAGCAAAGGCTGCCGCAGTTGCCAAAGCCAGGGGGGAAACTGGTGCTGAAAGAGCACGACCGGATCGGCCAAGACGCTCCCGTGAAGAGGCTGCCGAACCGAAGGAACTGCCGCCATCGCCATTGCAGCCACTATTAGACAAGTATGTGGAGATTTTAAAGAAGGAGCTCGGGGACGAATGTTTAGAAGAGGCGTACATCAACCGGCTGTCAAAGGATGTACCGACACTGGTTGCCAAACGGGAAACGTACTTCCGAATTGCGGAGTCTCTATATAAACATCCGGAACTCGACTTCAACTTTCTCTCTGAATTACACGGTACAGATTTTGAAACGCATATGGAAGTATATCTTCATTTGTTTTCATTCAAACATAAGCACTCGGCGGCATTAAAAGTGAAGCTTAACCGGGACAACCCAGAGATTGAATCAGTTACGCCGCTTTGGGCAGGAGCAAACTGGCCTGAATGTGAAACTTACGATTTACTCGGAATTCGCTTTAGCGGTCATCCGAAGCTGCACCGGATTTTTCTTGGAGAGGATTGGGTCGGACACCCCCTCCGCAAAGATTACGAACCGTACGATGTGGAGGTGTAGGGTAAGGGTATGATACGCACTGAAGAAATGCTGTTAAACGTTGGTCCCCAGCATCCAAGCACCCACGGTGTATTCCGCCTCGTCATCAAAATTGATGGAGAAATCATTAAAGAGGCGAATCCTGTCATAGGCTATTTGCACCGCGGTACCGAAAAAATCGCTGAAAATCTGCAGTTCACGCAAATAATTCCATATACTGACCGCATGGATTACTTGGCTGCCATGACAAATAATTATGTCATTTGTCATGCGGTTGAGACGATGATCGGAGCGGAAATTCCAGAGCGGGCTGAATATTTGCGGGTACTGGCGATGGAACTGGGGAGAATTGCAAGCCATCTTGTTTGGTGGGGCACCTATTTATTGGATATTGGAGCGGTGAGTCCATTTTTATATGCATTCCGCGAGCGGGAAATGATTATTAATCTTTTAAATGAATTATCCGGCGGCAGGCTGACCTTTAATTATATGAGAGTCGGAGGGGTCAAATGGGATGCACCGCCTGGCTGGATTGAGAAGGTTGAGGAATTTGTTCCATATATGCGCGAGCAATTAAAGGGCTATCACCAGCTCGTTACCGGGAATGAGATTTTTCAAAGCCGGCTTAAAGGGGTAGGGACTTACACCCAAGAGGATGCGATTAATTATAGCCTGAGCGGGGCAAACCTGCGCTGTACCGGGGTGAAATGGGATTTAAGAAAAGACGAACCGTATTCGATTTATGACCGGTTTGACTTTGATGTTCCGACAGAAACGTCAGGAGATGCCTGGGCCCGCTATCAATGCCGTCTGGCCGAAATAGAAGAATCGCTAAAAATTGTAGAGCAGGCATGTGAACAATTTCCAAAGGATGGAGAAATTATGGGCAAGGTCCCGCGGATTATCAGACCGCCGCAGGGAGAGGCGTTTGTCCGAATTGAATCGCCACGCGGGGAGATTGGCTGCTATATTGCGAGCGACGGCAAAAAAGAGCCGTACCGCTTAAAATTCAGACGGCCATCCTTTTACAACCTGCAGATCTTACCGAAGCTATTGAAAGGTCAGAATATGGCGAACTTAATTGCGATTTTAGGTGCGATTGACATTGTACTTGGGGAGGTGGACGGATAATGGACATGTGGGTACAAAATGCGCCGGCCTTCACAAGTTTTCTCATGTACGTCGTTTTTACAGCACTCCTTTTGTTTGCGGTTCTTGGCTTTGTTACCTATGCGATCTTAGCTGAACGAAAGGTAATGGGCTTCATGCAGCTGCGTCACGGCCCTAATCAAGTCGGTGGGCGCTATGGGCTCCTGCAAACGGTCGCCGACGTACTAAAGCTATTAATCAAGGAAGATACGATTCCGAAGGTGGCAGACCGCCCCTTATTCATTTTAGCACCCGTGATTGCCTTCACCCCTGCCTTTTTAGTATTGGCGGTCATTCCTTTTACGGAAAACCTGCAGTTTGCCGACATTGGGGTTGGCCTCCTTTATTACATTGGCATATCCGGCTTATCAACTCTTGGCATTATCGCGGGAGGGTGGGCATCTAACAATAAATATTCACTGATCGGCGGAATGCGGGCCGCCGCGCAAATGATCTCCTATGAAATACCGCTTGTGATGTCGCTTGTCGGGGTTATTTTATTAGCGGGTTCTATTAATCTAGTAGATATCGTGGAAGCACAAGAGTCCGTTTGGTTTATCCTGTATCAGCCTGTTGCGTTTTTAATTTTTTTGATTGCCTCAGTGGCTGAGCTGAACCGGACACCGTTTGATTTGCCAGAGGCTGAATCTGAGCTTGTCGCAGGGTACCATGTCGAATACTCAGGCTTCCGTTTTGCCTTCTTCATGCTGGCTGAATATGTATACATGTTTGCAATGGCGGGGTTAACCACCGCTCTCTTTTTAGGAGGCTGGCTGCCGCTGCCATTCCTAAGTTTTATACCAGGGGCTGTCTGGTTCAGTATTAAATTTATGATTGTTGTCTTTCTTCTTCTTTGGATCCGTTTTACGTTTCCAAGACTCCGTGCCGACCAATTAATGGAGTTTGGCTGGAAGGTGCTGCTCCCGGTTGCGCTCGCTAATATCTTTGTTACAGCTTTGTTTAAAGGTTTGATCGCAGGATAAGGGGAGTTATCAAATCTAAAAAGCCAGACCTTAACCGCCAATGGAAGGAGGAAATAGGAATGCTAGGATTAGCAAAAGGATTAGCCTATACGTTAAAAAACCTATCCAAAAAGAAGGTAACGTACGACTATCCGAACGAGTCAATCGAAATGCCTGACCGATTTCGGGGAATCCAAAAATTTTATCCGGAAAAATGTATCGTCTGCAATCAATGTGTCAATATCTGTCCAACGAATTGTATTTCACTAACCGGTAAAAAACATCCGGACCCGTCAAAACGCGGAAAAATTATCGAAACCTATGATATTAATTTTGAGATTTGTATTTTATGTGATTTATGTACAGAGGTTTGTCCAACCGAGGCGATTGTGATGACGAATAACTTTGAATTAGCTGAATACAGTAGAGATAACTTGTTTAAAGATCTCGAATGGCTCAATGAAAACGATGAAAACATTCGGGAGGAGAATACGGTATGACCTTCACATTTTCAGGGGAGCTCTTACTCTTTCTCATCCTCGCGCTTGTCAGTTTAATTGGAGGAATTCTCCTGCTTCAGCTAAAAAAAGTCGTCCATATGGTACTGGCACTTGTCATGACCTTCGTCAGCCTGGCTGGTGTGTATGTGATGCTATCCGCCGAATTTGTCGCGGTTGTGCAGATCTTAATTTACTCCGGTGCCGTCACGATTATCATGCTGTTTGGCATCATGCTGACTCGCCACCTCGATGAGGAGCAGAATGATCAGGACAAAGGGAGAAAATTTCTTCTCTTTTTAGGTGTGATGGTCTTTGCGGTTGTCGTATACTACGGCATTTTCAGACTAGAGATTCCTGAACAGACTGCCAATCTCCATCTGGAAAATACAAAGCAAATCGGAATTGAGCTTTTCTCAAAATATGTAATTCCGTTTGAATTAGCATCGGTTTTGCTGCTAGTTGCATTAGTGGGGGCCATTGTTTTAGCCAAAAAAGATGATGAAAAAGAGGAGGGATCCTCATGAGCGCAGTGCCTGTCTCAGCCTTTTTAACCTTGGCCCTGATTTTATTTTGTATTGGCCTTTATGGAGCTCTCACCAAGAAAAATACGGTGATTGTCTTAATCTGTATCGAATTGATGCTGAATGCAGTTAATTTAAATCTGATTGCCTTCGCTAAACTCGGGGTAGCCCCTAGTTTAACGGGACAGGTTTTTTCGCTTTTCACGATTACGGTGGCGGCAGCTGAAGCAGCTGTGGGGCTAGCGATAGTAATGGCGCTGTACCGAAATCGGAAATCTGTACACACCGATGACTACCAAACAATGAAACACTAATTCTTTTCTATCGGCACTTTCACTTAAGGTGCTGGTGGATGGGAGGATTGTGATAAACATGATGGAACAAGCGTGGCTCATCCCGCTGATTCCCCTGGTTGTATCGATTTTGCTTCTTATGATCGGGAAAACGCTGGGAGAAGCAAGTGCTTATATAGGAATAAGTGGTGTCTTTGTTTCATTTCTGCTTTCCCTCTTTGTTCTAATCGAGAGGTTTACGGCAGCAACAGTAAGCCTGGAGTGGGAATGGTTTACACTAGGAGACATCATCTTAACAGCAGGGATCGAAGTAACTGCCTTAAATAGTTTAATGCTCTTTGTCGTTTCGATTGTAAGCTTACTCGTTCACATATATGCAAAGGGGTATATGCATGGTGAGGAGCGGTTTTCAACATTTTATGCCTACTTAAGCTTTTTCACTTTTGCGATGCTTGCATTAGTCATCTCGCCAAACCTCTTGCAAATCTACATATTCTGGGAACTTGTCGGGCTTGGCTCATTTTTACTAATCGGCTTTTATTATCAAAAACAGGCAGCTAAACAAGCCGCGAAAAAAGCATTTATCATGACGCGTATCGGGGATGTCGCACTTTTAGCGGGAATTATCCTTTTGTATATTGAGACAGGCAGCTTCCGGCTTACTGATATTTATCAGGCTGCAGAGACTGGTTTGTTATCTGGAACAATCGCAATCCTTTGCGCCCTGTTAATTTTTATTGGGGCAGTAGGAAAATCGGGGCAATTTCCGCTCCATACCTGGCTTCCAGATGCAATGGAAGGCCCAACTCCAGTATCTGCCTTAATCCATGCCGCAACGATGGTTGCTGCTGGCGTTTACTTAGTTGCGATTTTATTCCCTCTCTTTAGCTTGAGTGAGACGGCAATGTATACGGTCTCATGTTTAGGCGGATTTACCGCAATATTTGCTGCATCGATTGCGCTTGTGCAAAACGATATCAAACGCGTACTCGCATACTCAACAGTGAGCCAGCTTGGATATATGATGCTTGCATTAGGATCGGGAGGGTTTGTCGCAGCCGTCTTTCACCTGACCACTCATGCCTTTTTTAAAGCGCTCCTGTTCCTTGCCGCAGGAAGTGTGATTCATGCCACGGGTACACAGGACATCCGCGAAATGGGCGGACTTAAGGATAAGCTTAAATCAACGGGACCGCTTTTCTTAATCGGAACACTCGCCATCACCGGAGTTCCATTACTTTCAGGCTTTTTTAGTAAAGATGAAATTTTATTGGCAGCCTGGAGCGGAGGATATCTGATTCTCTTTGTATTTGCCCTTGTAACGACTTTTTTAACCGGATTCTATATGTTTCGGCTCTACTTCCTTGTTTTTCATGGAAAACCGAGTGTAAAGCAGAAAAAAGTTCACGAATCTCCTAATGTTATGGTCGTTCCAATGGCAGTACTCGCGTTTTTTGCTATATTCATCGGCTATATTCAAACCCCTTGGTTCGGGCACTTTTTAGGGGACTGGCTCATCGAAGGCACCAATCAGTTTGGAGCCTCGCATGCGGAAGGTCCGCTCTGGATTATGCTCGCTTCCATATTCCTCTCACTTGGAGGAATTGGACTTGCATTTTGGACCTACGGAAAGGGGAATCTGTCCAAAGAAACGACTTCACCTGCTTTACCGCTTACAATGCAAGTCTTGCAAAATAAGTATTATATCGATGAAATCTACGAAGCGACCATTATTCGTGTAACAAGATGGATCAGCCTGCTGTTACAGTGGATTGACCGTTATATCGTTTCCGGCATCGTCCGCGGGATTGCCGTACTGGTTGTCCAATTGGGGAGACAAGGGGCAAAATGGCAGACTGGACAGGTTCAATGGTACGGAAGTGTAGCCTTTTTAGGATTAGCAGTACTTTTAGCGATTTATATGCTGACAGGAGGGGTTCTTAAATGAGTTTTCCATTACTATCAACCATCATTTTGGCTCCTCTTCTCGGTGTGGTGGTTCTTTTATTCATTCCCAAGGAAAAAGAAGGCTTAATCAAATCGTTGGGGATATTAGCTACGATCCCGTCATTAATCCTTACATTCACAGCCTATATAAAGTCACAGCAAGGTATAGATGTATCAACCTGGGCTGAAAAACAGACATGGTTCCGTTTAGGCAGTGAAGAACAATATGGAAAGTATATGTTTTCCATTAACTACGAAGTTGGGGTCAATGGCTTTTCACTTTTGCTGCTCGTTTTAACCGCTTTTATTGCAACGATGGCAGCAATCGCTTCACTAAGAATTGAAAAGGAGTGGAAAGGCTATTTTCAGCTCTTCCTTTTGCTTGAGTTAGGCATGCTCGGTGTGTTTGCAGCTGAAAATATGATTCTCTTTTTCTTATTTTTTGAGATAACGCTTGTAACGGCCTTTTTCTTAATTGGAAAGTGGGGTTACGCATTTAAAGAAAAAGCTGCGTATAGCTTTTTAATTTATAACGGACTAGGGTCAGCTATCTTACTGATTGTGATAACGATTTTGTTTGCGAAAACAGGTACAGTCCAGTTCGGATTACTCGGACAAGTGCTTCAGGATGAAGCGACATTCGACTTAGTTAAAATGACACCAGCACTAAGAATGGGGCTATTGATCCCGATCCTGATTGCATTTGGGATTAAATTGCCGATTTTTCCATTCCATACGTGGATGGTCCATGTTCATACACAAGCACCGCCTCCTGTTGTTATGATCCATTCAGGCATCCTTTTGAAAATTGGCGCATACGGTTTGATCCGTTTCGGCATGGAAATCTTCCCAAAAGAATTTGCGAGCATAGGAGTAGTCATCATTATTCTTGGGCTTATCAACCTTTTATACGGAGCATTCCTTGCCTTAATCCAAGATGATTTAAAGAAAGTGCTAGCCTATTCCTCTGTCTCCCATATGGGGATTGTCTTAATTGGACTAGGCGCTTTGAATATGGAAGGTCTGCAAGGGGCGATGTTTCAGGTCATCTCCCATGGACTGATTTCAAGCCTCTTCTTCTTCCTCGTGGGGGTTTTATACGCGAGGACAGGGACAACCAATATTTCAGAGCTGGGCGGCTTGGTCAAATCTGTACCAGTAGTTGCAGGGCTCCTTTTGACAACAGGACTTGCTTCATTAGGAATCCCAGGCATGTCCGGTTTTATCAGTGAATTTACAGCTTTTGTCGGTATATTCAAATCCCATCCGACAGCAGGATATATCGGTCTGTTAGGACTGATTTTAACAGCCGTCTATGTGCTTAGAGCGGTTCTTGGAATTACGTACGGGGAACCAAAACGAAAACAAGAGTGGGGAGATTTGAAGCCGATTGAATGGGTTCCTTCAGGTTTACTGGTGATTTCTATTATCGCTATTGGCGTGTTCCCTGCCATTCTTACAGAACCACTTTTTACATCATTACAAGCCATCATGGTAAGAATAGGGGGTTGACGTGAATGGATTGGGAAACGTTAAAGCTTTTTCAATGGGAAATGATGGCGCCGGAATTTATCATTTTTGGTGCTGCAGCGATATTAAGTGTAGTAGATTTGTTTCTGCCCAAAAAGGTAAACCGAAACATAATTGGCTGGTTAGCCTTAGGCAGTATTGCACTAGCCTTTGTCGCTTTAGCTCAGGTCCTTCAAGCTCCAACAGTGTCTATCCTGTTTGATACCTTTTACTTAGATGGATTTGCAAAGACGTTCAAGGTGCTGCTGTTAATTGGTACAGCCTTAGTTCTCTTAATGGCGATCGGGGTTAAAAAAGAAGAAGGTTTGGAGGAGTATCGGGGCGAGTTTTACTACCTCTTGCTAACAGCGCTTTTAGGCGCCATGTTTATCACATCAAGTGCTGATTTAATCACTCTCTTTGTCGGTTTAGAGCTATTGTCAATTTCGTCCTATATTTTGGCCGGACTTAAAAAGAAAGATAAACGCTCTAATGAATCGGCCATGAAATATGTGATAAATGGAGGAATAGCCTCGGCGATTCTCCTGTTTGGACTCAGTTATATTTATGGGCTAAGCGGGTCAACTAATTTAGCAGAAATCCGATTAGCCTTGTCCTCGCCCATGAGTGAAAATTACACCTATTTACTGGGAATAGCGTTTTTTATGGTACTCGTTGGAGTCGCCTTTAAAATAGCTTCCGTTCCGTTTCAAATGTGGGCTCCCGACGTATATCAAGGAGCACCGACTCCTGTAGCTGCATTCTTGAGTGTGGTTTCAAAAGCAGCCGGGTTTGTATTACTAATACGCTTGGCACTGTCGATTTTCTCCGCCACACCAAGTGAAGGAGAAACAGGAACTCTTTTAATTGATGCCCAAGTGTATCTCGGTGTAATCGCAGCATTAACGATGATTGTCGGAAACCTAATTGCGATTCGCCAGCGCAATGTAAAACGAATGCTCGCCTACTCGAGCATTGGCCATGCCGGCTATATCTTAGTGGCGTTTACGACTTTAGCACCGTTTATGTATGAAGCGATTTGGTTTTACCTGTTTATCTATATTTTTATGACCCTAGGGGCTTTTACCGTCTTACAGATGGTCACCGAAACAACAAAATCAGAGGACATCAGTTCTTTTGCCGGGCTGTATAAAAAAACACCCGTACTCGCAGTAGCGATGGCGGTATTCCTGCTGTCGCTGGCAGGGATTCCGGGGACAGCAGGGTTTATCGGAAAGCTTCAAATATTAACAAATGCCTTTTTCGCACATCCAGGGCACATTATCTTAGGAACGATTATGATTCTGACCACTGTAATTTCGTATATATATTACTTCGGAGTCATGATCCAAATGTTCTTCCGGCCGGTGGATTCGAAGCTAAGTTCGGTTGCGGTACCGACTGGACCTGCTGTTGTTGTAGTCGTCTGTGTAGTGGCTACCATTTGGTTTGGCCTCGATCCATCCCTGGCAACAGATATTTTTCACATGACGTTTACGGGGTTTATGGATTTGTAAGGGTTTGTTAGTGAAGCTGTAGCCGAAAGAGGGCTGCAGCTTTTATTCTTTTAGATTTGCTTGTGGGTTAAAAGGATATTCGTATTCCAATTAACGCTCAGCAACGTCCAAATATGAATTTGTCCCCCCGATTGTTGAAATTGCCGCCTAATTCCAAGAGTGCGCGCCCGAAAAATCCTCAAAGCGCCCAATTCTGAGTTAGAGGCGCCCAATAATTCTCAAAGCCGCCCAATTCTGAGTTAGAGGCGCCCAATAATTCTCAAAGCCGCCCAATTCCGAGTTAGAGGCGCCCAATAATTTCTCAAAGCCGCCCAATTCCGGTTATGGGCCCCCAATAAATCTCAAAGCCGCCCAATTCCGGTTATGGGCCGCCCAATAATTCTCAAAGCCGCCCAATTCTGAGTTAGAGGCGCCCAATAATTTCTCAAAGCAGCCCAATTCCGGTTATGGGCCGCCCAATAATTTCTCAAAGCCGCCCAATTCCGAGTTAGAGGCGCCCAATAATTTCTCAAAGCAGCCCAATTCCGGTTATGGGCCGCCCAATAATTCACAAAGCCGCCCAATTCTGAGTTAGAGGCGCCCAATAAATCTCAAAGCCGCCCAATTCCGAGTTAGAGGCGCCCAATAATTTTTCAAAGCCGCCCAATTCTGAGTTAGAGGCGCCCAATAATTTCTCAAAACCGCCCAATTCCGAGTTAGAGGCGCCCAATAATTTCTCAAATCGCCCAATTCCATTCTAAAAAGCCCAAACCAACTTCCTCAAGTTCAACTAATCACCCCTTATCCCCCAACAATCCTATAATCGTCACCATCTTTATTTCCACCTCTCCCTAACCACCTATGTTATCATGTTAAAAAGGAGGTATTCACATGGTGACAGACTTTGGGCAACAGGCACTGGTTAGTATCCTTTCACATCTTCTGTTCATCGGGATTACCTGGTGGGCATTGCAGGCGCTGCATTTTGATAAATTACTCCGGGTAAATCGCGTTGTACAAGCTAGGCTTTTATATATACTGTTAACCGTTGCTATTGGATCTAGTGTTAGTAATTTCTTCCTCGATTATTTAATATGGTCGCAGCAGCTTCCATTACTTTTGCCGTAAAAGATTAAACATTTGTTTAAAAATTAGGACTTCTTTCCCTATGTTTCCAGCCTAATCTATATTACAATTGTATTACAGATAGAAAATATTCCTTGGGTTTTGCTAGTAAGTTGGTAGGGATAACCTATTTTCTTTTGATTGTATGAAAGCAAGTTTTACCTAATGAAACACCTTCTTCTCTGGGGAAGGTGTTCACCATTTTACTTTACCGATTTTCATGCAATCAAATCCTCCAAAAACATATAAGAAAATATAGTAATATTCCTACCAATTTTCCCAAAAACCGACATAGATTTCATAGAACTTTGCAGGCATCACGCTGATTGACATACATAGAGTGGAATGAAGTCAAAGGATGACGACAATTACCAGGTATGCTCTTTTCTAACATGGTAAGAATGGTTAGTAAAGGAGAGGAGATAGAGAGATGAAGCGTCAATACCTGGTTGTTTGGATCGTTGGAATTTTTTGTTTGGTATTTGGATTTTTTGGGAATATAACCTCTACGGCAAATCAGCAGCATCAAATTTTTACGCTAGCGGAAACTCTTCAAAGCGAAGGGGGATCCATTAATAATTGGACCGTCCATGCTAGTAAATCTTATTCCCAAATTACAGATGAAACTGATTGGAATGGACTTGTTGAATCTTTCCAACATCATTATGAGCAATTTCACTGGGATTATTCCCAAAAAAATGACCAAAGCCTCTTAACGGGACATGTTAATAAAGACGGCTATTCAATCGAACTGCGTCTTTCCGCAACCCCCACAAATGATACCCTTCATACGTATCTTATATATGAGGTTACGTCTCAAAACTGGAATAAGAAGCAAGTCAACTCCGCAATCAATGGTCTTACTAAATTTTGGAATGAAGAATTTGCCGTACAACCCCAAGTTTTTACTAGTATTGAAGGGGATTTCAGTGATACAATGGTTGAGGATTTACCAGAGAAGGCGAACCAAATCCTCGAAAGCCTAAAAGCAGAGAAAATTGAATCCCTTCAGGAAGAAGATTTTGTTTCGGTATCTGGCTATTCGAAAAAATTAAGCAATGAATTAGCGAACTTTCACAACATGAACGTTCAGATTGGACTGCGAAATGAAGGATTGGGCGCAAAGACTACCTTTGTGGTAGGCACACCAATCATTACGATTGAATATTAATATAGAGAATATGGACGCGGAGGGGAATACACTTGGAAAAAATCATCGTCCGCGGCGGAAATAGGCTTGAAGGCATTGTAAAAGTAGAAGGTGCAAAGAATGCTGTATTGCCTGTCATCGCTGCATCGTTATTAGCAAGTGATGGAAAAAGTGTAATTCGTGATGTGCCAGCTCTCTCCGATGTATACACCATCAGTGAAGTTTTACGGTATATAGGCGCGGATGTTTCAATCCGTGAAGGTGTTGTTGAAGTAGATGCATCTAGAGAGTTAATAGAGGAAGCGCCGTTTGAATACGTTCGAAAAATGCGTGCTTCCGTGCTTGTCATGGGTTCATTATTAGCTAGAAATGGGC
The DNA here is from genome assembly GCF_900207585.1 of Bacillus oleivorans. Taxonomy (GTDB): domain Bacteria; phylum Bacillota; class Bacilli; order Bacillales; family JC228; genus Bacillus_BF; species Bacillus_BF oleivorans. The sequence continues at coordinate 328,189 of NZ_OAOP01000001.1, forward strand.
GTGCCCGCGTAGCCTTACCAGGTGGCTGCGCAATCGGTTCCCGTCCTATTGATCAGCATTTAAAAGGCTTTGAAGCTATGGGTGCGGTCGTAAAGGTAGGGAACGGATTTATCGACGCTGAAGTAAATGGAAAATTAAAAGGTGCCAAAGTGTATTTAGATTTCCCGAGTGTGGGAGCTACAGAAAATATTATGATGGCCGCAACATTGGCAGAAGGCACAACGGTTATTGAAAACTGTGCAAAAGAACCAGAAATTGTAGATTTAGCCAACTTTTTAAATAAGATGGGTGCCGGGGTAAAGGGTGCTGGCACAGGTACCATTAAAATCGAAGGTGTACCAAGATTGTATGGTACAGAGCATGCGATTATTCCAGATCGAATTGAGGCAGGAACCTTTATGGTAGCTGCGGCGATTACTCGTGGAAATGTCCTTGTACGTGGAGCAGTTCCAGAGCATTTAACCTCACTTGTTGCAAAGCTGGAAGAAATGGGTGTCACCATTAAAGAAGAAAACGATGGAATCCGTGTAATCGGACCTGATAAACTAAAAGCCGTCGATATAAAAACGATGCCACATCCAGGTTTCCCTACAGACATGCAATCACAAATGATGGCTTTGCTTCTCTGTGCACAAGGATCCAGCATGATCACGGAAACGGTATTTGAAAATCGTTTTATGCACGTGGAAGAATTCCGCCGCATGAATGCGGATATTAAAATCGAAGGACGTTCCGTTATTATGAATGGTCCATGTGAACTGCAAGGAGCCGAAGTAGCCGCTACTGATTTACGTGCAGCAGCTGCATTAATCTTAGCCGGACTTCGTGCAGATGGGATGACTCGTGTGACTGAATTGAAGCATCTTGACAGAGGATATGTCAACTTCCACGGCAAACTTGCCATGCTCGGTGCCGATATCGAACGCGTTTCAGAAGCAGATGAATTCACAGGTAAAACTGTGAAAAGAGAAGTGGCTCAATAAAGGATAAACCCTTCATGTAGGTGGAGGGTTTATTTTTTTGTGCTTGAATCTGTCCAACTATGGAAGGACTGAACTCTATTTTTATGGTATTGGTAACCGGATGTTGGCAATTTTAAGCAATCTCAGTATCAAATAACAGAACTCAGAGCCTGATAACCGAACTCCAAGAGCTTTTTTCCGACTCAGAGATCGGTTAACCGAACTCAGGAACGGTTAACCGAACTCAGGAGCGGATAACCGAACTCAGGAACAGATAACCGAACTCAAAGACCGCGTAACCGAACTCAAGGAACAGATAACCGAACTCAGGATCAGATAACCGAACTCAGAGACCGCGTAACCGAACTCAGGAACGGATAACCGAACTCAGAGACCGCGTAACCGAACTCAAGGAACAGATAACCGAACTCAGGAACGGATAACCGAACTCAGGAGCGGATAACCGAACTCAGAGACCGCGTAACCGAACTCAAGGAACAGATAACCGAACTCAGAGACCGCGTAACCGAACTCAAGGAACGGATAACCGAACTCAGGAACGGATAACCGAACTCAGAGACCGCGTAACCGAACTCAAAGAACAGATAACCGAACTCAGAGACCGCGTAACCGAACTCAAGGAACGGATAACCGAACTCAGGAACGGATAACCGAACTCAGGAACGGATAACCGAACTCAGGAACGGATAAACCGAACTCAGAGACCGCGTAACCGAACTCAGGAACAGATAACCGAACTCAGAGACCGCGTAACCGAACTCAGGATCAGATAACCGAACTCAGAGACCGCGTAACCGAACTCAAGGAACAGATAACCGAACTCAAAGACCGCGTAACCGAACTCAGGATCAGATAACCGAACTCAAGGAACAGATAACCGAACTCAGAGACCGCGTAACCGAACTCAGGAACGGATAACCGAACTCAGGAGCGGATAACCGAACTCAGAGACCACGTAACCGAACTCAAAGACCGCGTAACCGAACTCAGGAACGGATAACCGAACTCAGAGACCAATTAACCGCCCTCAATCCCCCATTAACCGCCGATCCCAGTAAAGTACCCAACAAAATATACTGAAATATCCTCTCTAACTAGTCCCATCTACCTAAAAAGCCTATTCTTTTTCCTATTGTATGACACCATTTTTTAATTCATGAGGTAGACACCCCGTTCTTATCTTTACATTTTAATGACAAACGAGCGAACCCCATATGTAAAATACCCCGATTCTAGCAACTCTATTAATTTTTATTTGAAACCAATCTATTCTTGTCATAATTCGACCAACCCCTCCATACATATGAAGTGTAGGTTTAAAAACCGAACGAAGGACCAACACTACATAAGTACGGAGGCTAAAACATGAAGGATTGGAAATCAATTGTCGCAGTATTAACCGCAGTAAGTTTATTCATTCTATTAATTCCCACTCTGCTTGTTCTCCCGACGCTCGTCAATGATGAGAATGGGGAACTTGTTGAAGAATCCCAGCAGCTAGAAGAGAGTGAATGGACGGCACTATTAAATGACCAAGCAGTCGAAGTCGCTGTCTACCGTACCGGATCAGAGGAGATTGAAAAATTTCCATTGGAGCAATACATTGTAGGAGTAGTGGCTGCTGAAATGCCAGCCGAATTTGAGCTCGAAGCTTTAAAAGCTCAAAGCTTAGCGGCGAGAACGTATGTAGTCAGACAGTTAAACCAGGGTAATACGGAAGGCTTGCCGGAAGGGGCAGTCGTTTCCGATTCGGTGTCACACCAGGTGTTTAAAAGTGAGGCCGAATTAAAAAAGAGCTGGGGCACCGAGTTTGATGCCAAAATAAACAAAATCCGCCAGGCGGTTGCAGAAACAGCCGGGCAAGTCATCACTTATGAAGGAAAACCAATCGATGCCTCGTTTTTCTCAACCTCTAATGGTTACACGGAAAACTCAGAGGACTACTGGGAAAATGAAATTCCTTATTTAAGAAGTGTCGAAAGCCCTTGGGACAAAGAATCCCCAAAATTCACGCAAGAAAAAACATTGACAGTTGAGGAATTCGAAGCAAAGCTGGGAGTAAAAATCACGAATAAGGATATTGGAAAAGTTCTCTCCCGAACTGAAGGGGAAAGGATTGAACAAATCAAGATTGGCGAAAAGGTATTGACCGGACGTGAAGTCAGAGAAAAGCTAGATCTCGCCTCCTCTGATTTTACATGGGTGCTGCGCGGAGACGAAATAATTGTCACAACAGAAGGCTATGGCCATGGAGTTGGAATGAGCCAATACGGAGCCAACGGAATGGCGAAGGATGGAAAAACCTATCAAGACATCGTCAGCCACTATTATCAGGATGTAACCATTTCAGAGGCCGAACCGTTTTTAAAACAATACATGGTTAAAAAATAACGAAAAAGACACTCGCCCATCATGCGGCAGAGTGTCTTTATTTGTTTGAACCCGTCAGGTATACCTGAATTTTTTTCAATGCCAGCCCCGGCTGTTTCGGCGGACTCGCAAAAAACGTTCGAGTAATAATCATATAACAAACGAAAACCCCAATAAAATCCTTCACTAAATCTATCACCGCAAATGAACGGTAAGGAACCGTATACTGATGCAGCTCATCAATCACCCCATAAAGACATGCCCAAACCGCAGCGAAACGACTGCTTCTCAAAGAGAACTTCCCAATCATAATGAAAAAGAAAACAATGAAACAATAGAGAATCCCAAACTCTATTAAATGTAAGGATTCTTTAAACCATTTATCAAACTCATTATCGCTGACTCTGATAATCGCATCATGCGGAAGACTCGATAAGACCCAAATCAGGCCCATATATAAAAAGGGAGACAGAATCAATAACCAACGGAAAAACAGCCTCATTGTACCACGTTCCTTTCCAAGCTGCGTAAAACATTGTAGCACAGCTCCGTTCCTATTAAAAAGGATACTTCAAAAAAATTTTTATGAATTCATGCATAAAATAGGAAAATTGTCGAAAACTAACTCCAAAAAAATTTTTTTTAAGATAGGTATAGAAATAGGTTCATCTGTTCAGACTGATTGCTGAGGTGATGAAAATGAGAGAGGAAGAAAAGAAGCGATCTTCTCAAAACTCTGGCACACAACGCAAAAAATGGATTTTTCCCGCAGTCTACATTTCAGCAGCGGCCCTTTTACTTACTGCAGTAGTATGGATCACATCAGGTGATGATGAAGCACAAAAGCCTAATGAAACTGGTACTGTAGTAAATGAAAACGGCGATATCGTCGAAGTTAATAATCTCTTAGAAAACTTCGTATGGCCTGTTGAAAACCCGGATGAAGTGAAAGTAGTAACCGGATATTGGGATTCTGCAGCATCCAATGAGGAACAAGAAGCCGCACTCGTATTTTATAATAATCAATATCGCCCTAACAAAGGTATCGATATTGCAATGGAAAACGGGGAAAGCTTTAATGTTGTAGCCTCTATGGCTGGGGTAGTAAGTGATATCCGTGAAGATTCACTGCTTGGGAATGTCATTGAAGTTAAACATGCAGAAGGCGTTGTGACCCAGTATCAGTCTGTGACTGACATTCAAGTTGAGGTTGGCGATCAAGTGGAGCAAGGTCAAGTACTAGCTTCAGCTGGTCAAAGTCTATTAAACGAAGCAGCAGGAACTCATCTGCACTTTGAAGTACGGGTGGATGGACAAGCAGTTAATCCATTAACAGCCTTTGATAATCCATTAAGTGCTTTAGTTGAGATGAACACTGAAGCAACAGCTGATGAAGAAGCAGATGCGAATGAACCAGCAGTTGAAGATCCAGCTGCTGAAGAGCCAGCTACTGAAGATCCTGCAGCTGAAGAGCCAGCCGATGAAGGCCAGGTTGACGATGAGACAGAAAGCGACGAAGAAACTTCCGATGAACCAGCTGATGAAACTGGTGATAACGAAGAAGAATCTCCAGACGCTTCCATTGGACAAGATAACGCATAATCAAGTAAACTCTTACAACGATACGCATAAAATTGGAGAGAGAACTCCTACTTGCTTAAAAGCAGGCAGGGGTTCTTTTTTTTGTGCAAAAACCCATTTTGAATAACTTTTTAAATATTTCCACACCTTAAATTCCACTTTGTCGAAATGTTTTTCGTTAATTATAGGAAAAATAATCCATTGGTAGGATTTATCAAAATGGGTAAATCATGTATTTTCTTATCGTTATGATAAAAAGAGGAGGTTTTACCTATATGAACGAAGTAAAAGCAGAGCTGTTTGCAGATGGCTGCAATCGGCAATTACCAGCATGGGGAGTCACACGACAGTTTGAATTTGGGCAGTTTGTCATTCTTTATGACTATCGAACTGTTAATGGGAGGCCAGTTTCAACCCCGATTGTCCTATCCCAGGATGGTGACATTGTCGTTGAGCAGCCAGATCCATTACATGTGACGAATGCAGCAGCGTACGTTTCCAGCAAAGGCGTCCCCATTCAATTACTCTATCAAACAGACAAAGCGATTGAATTACTTCAAGGAAAAAATCCTGCCCAAGTTGTAATCAGAAATATTGAAGATTTTTTACGAAATCAAGCAGTTATTGAAAATGGTATTACATACAGTGCCAATTTTCCGGAAGATGCAAAGGCTAGAATTATGTCAGGTCAGCCAGTCACGATTATCGGAAATAGACGTACTGGAAATATACAAGAGAAGGTTTTGCTTAACTTTGTCCCACAAGCAACTGAAGTAGCAGTAAAGGCTCAAGATTTGGTTGCAATTTTTACGAAAGGCGAGTATGTAACGCAAGGAAAGACGCTTCGGCTCCAGGTAACGTCTGCAACCGTTGAGGGTCTTTTAAGTAAGCAAGAAGGGGTAGTGCTTGGTGCAGCGCAAAACGGGGTGAGAGAATTAATCAAATTTAAGATAAAAGATTTAGGCACCACCACATCACCCATCTCATTACCTGTACAAAACCAGGAGCAAATTCAGGATATATCAGATATGATTAAGCTGTCAGGCGGCCGCCAGCTTCCAATTAACATAAATCAAAATCCGTTTCCAAACTTGAGTCAGACCGGAACCATCGTCAAAGAAGCCTCAAATTCAACGATTGATACGGCTGTGAGAGCACAAGGCGGGGCTGATCTTGTATCCAATTCAACAAGTGGATTTACTTCACAGCAGATTGAAAAATTTATTAAAGATTTGCTTGAAAAATATAACGCTGCCGCACAAAACTATAGCCGCAAGCGGGATGGACTTCAAGTAGCAATTTTACTCCCATGGCAGCAAAACTGGAAGCTCGAAGGCTATTCAAGAGGAAACCTATTATCCACGATTTCGCTTGCACCAGGTGAAGAGACAACGATTACGATTTCGAGCTGGGAAAATCGCTCCAAAGCTTTAGAACAGATACCAGAAACTGAGGTTGACCAGCAAGTGGATTATTCGCAAACAACAAGGGACACCGAAGACGTCTTCCGGGAAATGACGAGCCGCAACGAGTTCCAATCGCAAATCCACGGGAATGTTGATGCATCCTATACAAACGGAGTAGCATCGGTCAGCATCGGAATGGATGGGGGAGTTAGCAACACGGATAGTCTCTCAAATGTAATGAAAACCACGAATAATCATTTACGCGAGGTGACATCCCGAGCTTCAACAAAAGTACGTTCCAAACGGATTACCAAGATTACAGAAAGTGTCGAGCAAGGATACTCCCAGCAAGTAACACGTGTTATTAAAAACCCAAATGAATGCAGAACTCTGACCCTCGATTATCACGAAACCCTGGCTCACTACAAAGTAAGCACTGAGTTTTTAGCCAATAAAGTCAGGTTGGTTGTACTTATTCCAAATCCAATCAGTAATAAGGTCTTTAACCCTCTACTAGTCCGCAAGAATGAAACCGCTCTGCAGAATGCCCTCTTAGACCCAGCCCTTGGAGATGGATTTGAAGCATGCCGATTGTTAACATCTTATCAATTTGCAAAAGATGAATTAATCAAAATTAGTACAGAACATAAGAAAGTGGCTGAACTGGACCGCGAACGAGTTAAGACTCCTCAGGTTCAAAAACCAAAAAATCCTCATGAATCTGCTGTCCTTGATCTTCTAAAGGAAATTGGAGCAATTGTGAGCAAGTTGCTAGAAGCGAAGGTTTCATCTGCTTTAACAGCTATCGGCAAACATAACCAGTTATCCGATTATGTGAGAGCAAGTGCCCAGCAATGGATGTTTATTAGTCTATGCCGGGACAAAATAAGTCCGTCATTCATAGATACTCTCAAAAACGTCGCTAACAATAAAGATTCACTGGGAATTAAGCATGTCCAAGATATTCTCGACACTGTACCTGGACCGGGAGCGTATCCAAATCTCTCAAACCTAAATGAATTACCGGATTCTGATAAGGAAAATGCAGGGCTCAATGTTCAAATTAAATCACAGCCTGGTTACATTGATTGGGACTGGGCCTGGTGGACTGGACGCTGCCGTGAAGAAGGTCTTTATCATCTTCATGACGGCGGATTAGCAGCAAAAATTAAACGCCTCAGTGAAGTCTGGCAAGATTACCAGGCGAAAAATGCGGAAGGAGAAGGGATTCTACAAGGCAGTGAACTTGCTCAGACTGCCCAACAAAATCAAGATAACGCCAACTTTATGGATCGGCTCGAGATGAAATACGGACTCGAAACGGTCGCATCAGCAAGAGAAAGAATGGAAGCCTTACTCGGCCATCTCAATGATCATCTCGATTATTACAATTACGTACTGTTCCAGGCATTGCCTCCAGGTGAACAGCTTCACCTTCTCATGACAGAGGCACCACAGCTGCAAGTCGGTACCTTTGAACCGCATGTTGTTGCCATGACAGGAAAATTCTTAGCAGTACCTCTGTCGCCACTTGGTACTACGAAACTCGAAAAAACACTGACTACGATTAAAGAGGCATTGCGAAAAGCAAGCCAGGATGCACAAGAAACGGCAGACGAAATGGCTGAAAATCACATGATCCTTCCGACCCCTGGCGTCACAGTCGAAACGAGACTCGGACAATGCAGCGGATGTGAAGAAACGGTTGAACAGCTTCGCATTGCTGAAGTCAGAAAAGCCCTTGCAGAAGCCCGGATGGCGGAATTGGAAGTGGCAAGATTGGAGGCTGAGCTTAAACAGTAGATAAGAGGATTGTGGAGGAAATATAGGGGATAAATTTTTTATCCCCGATTTTCTAAAAATTTTTTGACTGGGCTTAAATTAAACTTACCTAGGAAAGGGGGTCTATATATGATGACCTATACAAAAACGGAAGAGAAACAGCAGGCTACTGCAGCAGATATTGAAGATGCAATCGCATATATTCGGCATTCTTTGTTTTTTCAGCTAGAACGTCATCAGTTATTTGTGGATGCTGCCGTATTAGCTGTGGAGCAAGTTCAGGACATACGGATCGAAATGCTTGAGAAGGAATCAAAAAAAGAAGAGATTACTATATATGATATCTTTTTTGACTTAGTTTTGACCTATTGTTGGCAGGCAAGACTTGCAGAACCACTTATAAAACTAGTTGCGAAAGGGATTATCACGCAGTTATTGAAGAGAAGAGCTGTATACCATAGTCTTCCCAAAACGGATTATGGGGCTCAACTTTTCGGGATGGCCAGGCGTGAGGGTGATAGTAAAAAGGTGATGGATCAAATCGTTAAAGAACATGTGACCAACCAGAAAAGATTTACGAGTGATGAATTTGCCATGTTTAGCAGTGAGGTAAGAGATTTTGTCAAAAATGCACCTGATACCATTAGTAAGGAAGTTGTAAAATTACCTGATGAATTAAAGAAACTCAATAAACCTAAACCTTTATCATTTACCAATTCTCCAAGTATTTCTGTACTGAACGCGGCTCAAACCTATATGCGAAATCATCGATTAGCCCTAAATGTACAGCAAACAGAAATCATTAAACTTTTACGAAAGATTCAATTCGAAAAACCTCCAATAACAAAAAAGGAATTGAGTCAGTTCTTAACACTTTTTAAATGGGAGGAATTTAAAGATTCTACTGAGGTAAGGGAGAAATATCAATTAGTATTTGAAGCAGTCATATGGTCTCAATTATACCATTGGGTCTATAGAAAACATTATTTTTCAAACAAAGATACACTAGAAGGTGTTCCAGACGTGCTTAGGGATTACTTTCTAGTAAGATTTAGACCACTTATGCTCCATGATACTGAGAGAATTGGACATTTTTGATAGATTGCCAAAAATGCACCAAGTAAAAAAACTTGCTTTGTTATTTGATGATTTTGCTCATACCGAAATGAACCGAGTTAAAGTGAATAATGTCTTTGTATTGAATTAATCAGAACCGAGGGGAACACGAGCTCCCATTAGGTTCATAGATTTAAAGATAATTGAGGGAAAGCAAAAAGAAGTAATGTCTTTCCAAACTCAGGGCAGCAACATTACTTCTTTTTCAATTTTATAATTTATAAAAAGGGGATGGGGCAGATGTATAAAGTAATTACAGTTGGAGCGGGGCACAGTGAAAGGTCAAATGGCGCGAACAGAAACGGATATAAAGAGCATGAAGTGGCTAGGGTGCTGAAGGATAAGTTAATTGCAGCGTTACGTTCAGTTGGGCAGAAAACGGTCGACTGCACATCTGATGCAGCAACGAAAGAAGCCGTTCTGGCAGAACAAGTGCGGATGTGTAATGCCGTAAATAAAAATGGGCGACTAGACGTTTCAATCCATTTAAACGCTGGGGGCGGCACAGGTTCAGAGGTTCTTTATTATGATCAGAAAGCATTAGCAGCAAAGGTTTCAGCAAGTATCTGCAAGGTTGCTGGCTGGCGTGACCGAGGCGCAAAAATAAGAGACGATTTATATTTTTTAAGAAACACCGATGCACCTGCAATTCTGATTGAGGTTTGTTTTATCGATTCTGCGTCAGACATGAAAATCCTAAATGAAAAGATGGACGCCATTGTGAATGCTATTGCAAAAGAACTAACCGGAAAAAACGGAAAAGTTCCGACTCCCAAACCTGTAATCATAAAAGATAATAGCAAACCGGTGATCATGAATGATCAAAACTTCAAAATTAAAGTAAAAGCAAAAGAGCTTTGGTACTACGACAAGCCCGACTGGAATGCCAAAAAGAATACTGTAAAGGCTGGCGAAGTGTTTACAGTTGTTGAGACATTAACGGTGAACGGGTCTAAAATGTATAAACTGAAGAGCGGTGTATATTTAACAGCTAACCCAAGTTTTGTCGATAAAATCTAATTCTTCGAACAGCGTCCTAAAAGGTAAGGAATTGAAGGTTGTTTTTTAACTGATAAAATAGCGCACCCCTCTTGTCCCCCATGATAAAATAAAGAAAAAGAGATAAAGAGGGGTAAAACTAAAATGAAAACACTGATGCTTACGGGATTCGAACCCTTTTTAGGGATGCCGATAAATCCAACTGAAAGAATAGTAACCAGTCTGGATGGAGAAACAATCGGAGCTTACCAGATTAAAAGTGTTCTCCTTCCGGTAGACTTTGAGAAAGCGCCAGTGGCTTTGTTGGAAGCATTTCAGGAAATAAACCCAGATGCGGTTGTTTCACTTGGTTTAGCTGCGGGAAGAGATGCCATTACACCAGAACGGATTGCTATAAATATCAGAGATGGCGCCCCAGATAACAGTGGAGTCGTTCTCGAGGATGCTCCGATAAATCAAGAGGGACAAGCCGGGTATTTTTCAAAACTTCCTATTCGTAAAATCGTTAACACACTAAAACAAAACGGCTTCCCTGCCAACATTTCAAACAGTGCAGGCACTTACCTTTGCAACAATGTCATGTACACAATGCTTCATCACATCGAAAAAGAAAACCTGCAAATCCCGGCAGGATTTATCCACGTTCCGTCTTCTCATGATTTAGTGGTCGAAGGCAAGAAAAGAATGCCAAGCTGGTCACAAAGGGATTTAGAAGAGGCCATTAAAATTGCGTTACAATGCCTGGATGAAGAATAGGGAGAAGAATCAGCAGTATTCACAGATTATCAGCATTTCCCTTCACTAATTGAAGGTGGGATCGAATAAATGAAGATATCCAAGATAATGACTTGCATTATTCTCATACCTATTGCATTTTTGGTCTGGTTTGAAGTATTCCGTTTAATACAGATTGAAATAAAAGGCACAGGCCAATCTATTGAACATTCGGTTATATTAAAAGGGATTAATGAATTTTCATCATTGCAAATGAATGGAAATCATCAGGGATGGATTATAATAGCTGCCTTGCTGGGTGTGTTTATTTTTATTTTAACCCGGAAACCGAAAGGGGAAAAGGATCGGAAATAATAAGGAAAGAGGGGCTCCTAGTTGCTTCTCTTTTTCTGACTAATGAAAGAAAAAGAGAAGCAACGGGTGGTTACTTCTCAATTTGTATTAATAATCAATAGTGCTAGACATTGTAGATCCGGCTGGAGGGAGAGAAGCACCACCGCCTCCTGCTACTTCATTACTATTTGAAAAATTAGAAGATAAGGCGAAAATTGTTGCAACTAAAAGGACAACACTAAGTACTTTTTTCATATGCTCACCTCCTTTAATTCAAAGAAAGATTTAGCTCATAGTAATTTGATGCTAATTCATAATTTCGTTGTTTAATAAAGTAGTCACCCATCATTTTTGTTAAATCTGATAAAACTTTCTTTTCACTGTTTTCTAATAGATAAGGTGCAAGTGTATTAGTTAAATACCTATATGCATCATATTCACTGGAAAGTTTCTTTTCATAATAAATAGTTAGTAAGGTATATTTTTCAAAAGATTTATTTTTACTACTTCTTTCTTTTGCAAGCTCGATTAGATCCTCGACTTCAGATAGATCTCTCTGCATAATCTTTGCTTCTAAAAGTGAAAGAAGAGTTTGAATATAAATCTCCTCATCTTTGTTTAAAATGTTTAATAAACTTCTAGTATTTTCAATCGCTTTGACATAGTTTCCTGATTTAGTTAGTGAAACACAATGGTTATATTCAATATGAGGCACTAAATGATGTAGATTTACTAACTTAGAATTTCTTATAAGATGTTTGTAAATCTCCTCAGCTTCATCATAGAATCCAAGATTAAAATGAGAAATTGCAAGGAGCATTTGAGTATAAATAATTCTAAAATAATTAAATTCACTTAAATATAAATCAAGAGCTTTATTTCCATAAACAACAGACCTTTTATAATCATCAAGGTATACATATCCCCAACAAAGATGATAATAAATATCACTTAATAAAAAATCCGGTAAGTCAGGATTATCATCTAATATAGAATGAAACATTTCTAACGCTGGATTAATGTTGATATTTACAATTTTGGCAACTGAATAGTATGTATTAAAAATTATTTGATTTTCAGTACTAAAAGACTCGAATCTTGACTGTAATTCTTTTTCAATCTCCTCAGATTTCTCATAATCATGAACAAATACAAAATACCTAAACAAAAACAAATCTAATCTATCAATTACTTCCTTATCCAACCCCTCACGCTCTATCAATCTTACTTTTTCATAGAGTGCAGTGGCCTCATCTTTATCATAAAAGTGTATAGCTTCAATAAAATCATTTAATAGATTATTCACTTCCAGTAGATCTTCTACTTTGTTCATCACTATATCACCTTTTGGATTATATTGTCGATTATACCATAAATTATTTAAGAATAAATAGAATAGTGTATAAAGTTCTAGAAAATTAGTCGTATAATATGTTAATTTTATGCAAATAAAATGAAAATTTATTCGGATATGGAGGGGCTGCCATAAGAAAATTGGTCTATTGACAGATATTCATAGCTTCGTCGTTGAAGGCGGTATTGTCTGAGATTGATGTACACGGTGGTGTCGATTATATTTATGTGGTACTTAAGGGTTCCCATGAGACAATTATATGCTTTGGGCATCATCATCCTGTCCATTTTTTCCAAAACGAGGAAAAAATTTATCTGAATGTTTTTAAAGCATTTCATGGTTTCAGTGAATAACTTACGACATTTGTACCCTCTTTAAAATGGATCTAAACCCAAATATCGTAAAAATGGTCTATTTTTTTATAACTATACCATAGGTTGTATGAAAATACACCTATCCTGCAAAAATCGCATGTTGTGAAAATTGCCTAAAAAATCACGTGTAAAATAGCATTTTTAACTAATAGTTGGTAAAATAGCTCCCGCATTAATGACAGGAGCTATTTTTACCACTAAGACTTTATTCCTCAACGGCAAACGAAACGGTTTTCTTCGCCTGCGCAACCCCTTTAGCGGCCAGCCAAACTTCAAGAGTGTAGTTTCCAGGCTCTAGATTCTGGAAAGAGCCTTCATAATGAAGCTTGTCACCTTGAGCTAATTCTTTCTCCTGATAAATCATAATAAATTGTTTTCCATCTGAAAATTGCTCAATCTTTTCGCCGTCTTTATAAAGAATGTAGTCATATTCCATGCCCGATGAAAAAGTAACGGTTTGTTTTGCCTCTGTCTGATTTACAACGTCAAACGACCATTTCCAGCCTTCATCTTGCTGATCAACCTTCAAAGAAGAGAATAATGCACTTATCACAGAACCAGGCTCCTTTTTAATCATATAATGATACAACTGATACAACGAAACCGCTAAATCTCCACGCGTTACTTCTATTGTATAGTCATCCGCTCCTGGAAGTAGCTTTTCCGTTAAAACTGCTGCTAAGTCATCCTGATATTCTGAATCGGCTGGGAGCCAAATCGAAGCATAATCTCCAGTGTTTAATTTGGCTGCTTTTGCTAAAATTTCAGCGAGCTCCTGGGACGTTATGTGTTTGCCTGGCTGGAATTTTCCATCCTCATAGACCATCCATCCGGCTTCTTGAACGGCACGAATCACATCGTAAGCCCAATAGCCGGCAAGGTTTTGATGAGGGGAAACGGACCCAGGAATTTCAAGCTGAAACATTCTCTGTAAGGTGGCAGCCACTTGGGCACGGGTAGTCTTTTGAGCTAATTGGGCTTCCCCATTGGCATAGCCATGGAATACACCAAGTCCATGTAAAAATTGGTAGGCTTCATCCTCCGCAATCCATTCTCCGTTTTCTGGAAGCTGCAAACATGTGACTTCATTCCCTGTACAAACTCCATCTGTAGCAGCCAGTCCAATCGAAGAAGGAATCAATAACGAAACCGTGGTAAGTCCGATCATTCCGAGTTTCTTCATATAAAGTTTCCACTCCTTTGTTAGTGTCACCCATTTAGACGAAGTAAGGGTTTCCATTGTTACTGAATGGAAAGGATTTTTTAACATAAAAAAACCATAACCAACAAAGGTTATGGCTAATTTTTATTAATCCTCTAGAAAAGGGCTGTCTGAATCCACATAAATATAGGTACCGCGATTCGGCTTTTGTACGCTAGGGTCCAGGTTTTCAACAGACTTCATAAATGTAGTCATATTCGCAATAGAAGAGCCAGTGGCTTCTTCAACCGCACGCTGTAAATCGACCCCTTTCATACCTTCCGGATGCATTTTTAAGATTTCGATTGCAGCTTCTTTTTCAGGAGTTACGGTCGGCTTTCTTCCGCGTTTGCTTCCTTGTGTAACGGGATTTACTTGTGGTTCTGCATATATTTTTGGAGCTTCGGCGATTGGAAGTTCTTCTGCTTTTATGGATTCAGCTGTAGCTTGGGCTGCTGGATTTTTTTCGTCTAATTCACGAAGTTTATTAAAAATAATTTCTCTTTCTTCACGGAATATTTTTAAAAAGCGTTCTTCTTGTTCAGCCAATTGTTCCAGCCGTAACTTAAGTGCATCTCTTTCATTAAACATAACGACCTACCTCCATCGGTTCTTAACAAAATTTTCACTGAAATCATAACATAAATTACAGTTAATTTAATATTAATAATATGTTACATAATTAAATTCATCCCATAATTAAAAATTTTTATACATTAAAGAGAAAAAAGTTCAATCCGTTGAAAAAATCAGAAAAAAATTTTTTTTGTACAAAAATGGCTCGTACACCTTGTCCTTATTGGTAAAAACGTGCATAATCCCGTATCCAAGCTAATAAAATGTTACAAACACATAAGTAAGTAGAGAGTGTTTGAGGTGAGCGCGTTTAATTTTACAGCCAGATCGAGTTGGAGACATGTTTATATCCGGTAGGAACAGATGGGTTACACCATTCTGCCGCATAAATAAATAGACGACCAAGAAGCTACGAAAGAGTTCTTACCCAGACCCGAGACAATGTCGGACCCTTCGTCTGCTTTGAACAATGCAGGCATTCTTAGAAGATTTTATGCGGGATTATAAGTACTTCGTCCAAGTGAAAGCGAGTCTCATTTCACACTTCTCACATCCAATTTAGGGAGGGCGAGTGGTGTGCACGATTACATCAAAGAAAGAACAATCAAGATAGGTAAGTATATCGTGGAGACGAGAAAAACAGTTCGCGTCATCGCGAAGGAGTTTGGCGTATCCAAAAGTACCGTTCATAAGGATTTAACAGAAAGACTTCCCGAGATTAATCCTGACCTAGCAAATGAAGTAAAAGAAATTTTAGATTATCATAAATCAATTCGTCATTTGCGCGGCGGGGAAGCAACAAAGCTCAAGTATAAAAAAGAAGAGCCAGTTTAAAAAAGCGCAGCTTCGGCTGGGCTTTTTGCATTGTATGATGTTTACCCAATTATTTTAAAAATAAAACTAGCGGTATGAATTTTTTATATAAAATTTTCATTTTCTCCGAGTTGAAACTTTATTTTTATGAATAATAATGGAAAACCTTCACAAAATATACTTGTTACTTTGATTAAAGGAGGACCAAATCAATGCAAGTACGTGATGTAATGTCAACGAATGTGGAAAGCTGTTCTTCAAATGATAGCATTGAAGCTGTAGCCCAAAAAATGAAGGATTTAAATGTAGGAGCTCTTCCAGTTGTTGAAAATGGACAAGTAGTGGGAATGATTACTGACCGTGATTTAGCAGTACGCGGGATTGCTGAAAACCGATCAAATGTTGGCGACGTGGCTACCACCCAATCGGTCGTAACTTGTAGTCCAGAAATGTCTGTAGATGAAGTGGCTGCGATTATGGCACAACATCAAGTTCGCCGTCTGCCTGTAGTAGAAAATGGACAGATCGTCGGAATTGTAGCTCTTGGCGATCTGGCTGTAAGAGAACAATCAAACGAAATGGCTGGCGGAGCGTTAACTAATATTTCAAAGCCGGATGGGCAAATGCAATAAACAATAGCTATAAGAAACTTGCGATATGTTTAAAAGGGTCTTAAATAAAGGCCCTTTTTTTTTATGAAACTTAATATTATGTTTACGTAAAAGCGTAAAATTTGTCGAACGGAAATGATTGAAGTCTAAAAAATATTTAGGTACGTTAAGTAGGTGATTACAAATTTAGGAATTTTTTCACATTTTTAACGTAGGTATTTTAAACTAAAGGAAAGGGCGGGAATCAGTGAGAAGGTGGCTCAATTTATTTGTGGCAAGTATTTTAGTTTTATCTACAAGTCTAGTATTTACGGAGAAAGCAGTAGCAGCAGGTGAAGAAACAATAACCATTGACGCTACGGATGATTTGTCGTTTGACAGCTATGATTATTGGCCAGATGGATATTCTATTAATGAATTATCTAATGTTCATTTTGTGGGATATGAAGATTATCTAGGTACCGAGTATATTGCTTCATCAGCTTTAAAATTTAATATAGACTCTGTAAATCGAAACAGACAAATAGAGAAAGTGTATTTAGTAGTAAAAATTGCAGCAGTATACAATACTTTAGGGGAGCCGAAATTGGATATTTGGTCTTCGGAGGATAATACATGGGTGGAAGATAATTCTTCGATACCTGATCCAAACCAACTAATTGATACATTTACTTCCTTTACTAATGAGGCAATCAACAAATTTGATATCACGAGTTATTTTAATAGTGTGAGCAGCGATGATAACGTAATAAGTTTGGTTTTAAAAGGAAATGAAGAAGCCGTAACCCCAAATCCTGAAGCTGATTCTAAAGCAACCCAAATAGCCTTTTACGATAAAGTCTATACATCCACAGACAACAGTGACGCCCCTCACCTAGAAATCATCTATGCACAAAATGACCCTCCCACAGATATTCAGCTTAGTTCAACAGAATTTCCGGAAGATACCCCGGTAGATTCGGTAATAGGTTCATTTTCAGCAACGGATTCGAACTCACCGGAAGCTTTCACATATGAGCTGGTTAGCGGAGACACGAGTGACTTTGCGATAGTTGGTAATGAATTGTTTTTAAAGCAAACTGCTAATTTTGATGAGAAATCTAGCTACAGCATTAGGGTCAGAGTTACGGACACAGCCGGAAATACTTATGAAGAAGATTTTACAATTACAGTCTTAGAAGTGAATGGCGCACCGGTAGGTACCATCACCATTAATTCAAGTGCTGAGTATACCAATAATCGTGATGTTACATTAAATCTAACAGCGGATGATCCTGATGGGGATGACATGACGATGCAGTTTTCTAACGATAATATCACATGGAGCACAGCTGAACCTGCTTCTTCTTCAACTACAAAAGCATGGACATTATCCGAAGGAGACGGTGAAAAAACTGTTTACTACAGAATTTCAGACGGATCACTTTCAAACACTTACTCTGACACCATCATATTAGATACAGCTCTACCAACTGGAACACTAAATATTAACAGCGGAGAATCAATAACTAACAACCGAAATGTGACCCTTGATATTTCGACCGATTCGAACGGATCTTACGAAATGCGATTTTCCAATGAAGAAGGTTCTTGGTCAGCTTGGGAGCCAGTAACATCTACTAGAATGTGGGAGCTTTCCAGTGGTGATGGGAATAAAACTGTAAATATGGAACTTAAAGATGCAGCGGGTAATAGTAGTGAAACCTCAGCAACGATTCAATTAGATACTGCAGGACCTACTGTAACAGGTGTAGCTGACGGTGGCATATACAATGAGGATGTCACGATTACCTTTGAAGAAGGTGATGCCACTTTAAATGGAGTACCATTTGCTAGCGGGGAAGCTATATCATTTGAAGGAAGTCACAACCTGATTGTTAAGGACGACACAGGAAACACGACCACGATCTCATTCACCATCGATAAAACAGCCCCAATCCTAACTTTTACAATCAATAATAATGAAGCTTTTACAAACAATCCTGACATCACATTAAATATATCTGCTGACGATACCGTAACTGGAATTAGCGGTATTGCCTTCTCAAATAATGGAACAGATTGGTCTGCATTTGAACCCTATTCGGAAACAATGAACCGGACATTACCTGAGGGAGATGGAGAGAAAACGGTTTATATTAAGGTAATGGACGGAGCGGGAAATGAAACACAAGCGTCTCAAACAATCACCTTGGATACAACGGCCCCAACGGGAAGCTTTTCCATCACTGAAGGAACGCATACAAATGAAACGCTCGTTCATCTGGCAGTTACGGCTGATGATAATATGGGTCCGATTCAAATGCAATTTTCAAATGATAATAGCACCTGGAGTGGCTGGCAAGACGTGTCTGAAACAGCTGCCTTCACTTTGGATGGTAATGACGGAGAAAAAACGATTTATATGCAGCTTCAGGACGGAGCGGGTAACGTTAGCACGAATGAAATCTTACAAACTATTGTCTTAGATAGAGAAGCGCCAGTGGTAACGGGTGTAGTCGAAGGACAACAAGCTAAAAGCGTAGCACCGGTATTTAGTGAAACGAATGCAACCTTAGATGGTGAGCCATGGAGCAGCGGAGATGCGGTAACAATTGAGGGACCACACACTCTCATTGTAACTGACCTTGCAGGGAACAAAACCACTGTAACCTTCATCATCGATAAAACAGCCCCAGAAGGCACCATTCAAGTTAATAATAATGATGATTTAGTGAATACAACCGGTGTAACACTATCGATTTCAGCAACGGATGCAAATGGTGTTCACCAAATGAGACTCTCAAATGACGGAACGACATGGGATCCATGGGAGGATTATTCAGCCACTAAAAATTGGTCGCTGCCAACTGGTGACAGTGATAAGACCGTTTATATCGAATTAAGTGATCAAGCGGGGAATACATTCCAAACATCAGATGCGATTACCTTAGATACAACCGCCCCTACTGGTTTAATCAAGATTGAAGGGGACAAACCCTATACCAATCAAACAACAGTAAACCTACAAATCACTGGGGACGATATACATGGACCACTTCAAGTCAGATTTTTGAACGACCTATCTGATAATTCAGCGTGGGAGCCATTAGAAGATCTGGCTGGAGTAAAAGCATGGACGCTTCCAGTTGGAGACGGGCTAAAAACGGTTTACATGCAAATTCAAGATGCAGCAGGCAATGTCTCAACTTCTACAGACGAAATTACTTTGGATCAGACTGCCCCAACAGTAACTGGTGTTACGGAGGGACTCATTACAAATAACAATGTCACCATTACCTTCGATGGAATGGGTGAGCTTGATGGGGAAGTGTTCAATAGTGGTGAAGCGGTCACTTTAGAAGGAACGCACACATTTATTGTCAGAGATGATGCCGGAAATTTAACCTCAATCACTTTTACGATTGATAAAACAAATCCAGAAGGAACATTAACGATTAATAACGGAGCTAGTATAACAAATGATGAGGATGTAAAGCTTTCCTACAGTGCAGCAGATAACCTGGAAGGTGATGTCATCGTTCGTTTTTACAATTCCAAAACAGAAATGTCCGACCCAATAACCGTGAATGAAACCGGACTTTTTGACTGGACACTTCCAACAGGAGATGGTCAAAAAACGGTTTATATGCGAATCGAGGACGAAGCCGGTAATGTCTCAGTAGTGACGTACGAAATAGGACTCGATCAAACGAGGCCGACAGGTACGGTCACGATTAATGCAGGAGCAGGAGTAACGAATAATCCAGAGGTCGTACTTTCCATTACAGGAAACGATGCGAATGAACCGATTCAAATAAGGATTGCAACAGACACTGACAACTGGACAGAATGGGAGCTATTGACTCCCGAAACAGCTGTCACATTGCCAGCTGGTGACGGTGAAAAAACGATTTTACTAGAATTGAAGGATGCTGCCGGAAATATCTATCAAACATCCGACACGATTGAACTTGATACAACTTCACCTGTGGTCTCAGGGGTCACAGAAGGACTCAAAACAAAGGAAGATCTCACCATCACTTTTAATGAAGGAACCGCAACATTAAATGAGATTCCAATTACCAATAACCATCCAGTTACATCTGACGGAGACTACACACTCGTTGTGACGGACACAGCTGGAAACGTCACAACTGTAACATTCACAATTGATAA
Organism: Bacillus oleivorans; assembly: GCF_900207585.1. GTDB lineage: Bacteria > Bacillota > Bacilli > Bacillales > JC228 > Bacillus_BF > Bacillus_BF oleivorans. The sequence continues at coordinate 348,581 of NZ_OAOP01000001.1, forward strand.
AATTTCACCAGCAGGTACAGTTATCATAAACAATGGAGCCGATTACACTGCATCCACAACAGTTGCCGTCTCTGTAACCGGAACAGATGCAAGAGGATCTGTTGAAATGCGGTTATCGAACGTGAATGGAGCTTGGACAGGTGACTGGCAGCCAGTTGGGACTGTGTCAAATTGGACTTTGACAGAAGGTGACGGTACGAAAACCGTATACGTTCAACTGAAGGATGAAGTCGGGAACGTAACCGAACTAGAAGACAGTATTACGATAGACATGACAGCACCAGTCATAACTGGGGTAACGAATGGTCAAAAATCAAACATAGACCTCACTATCTCATTCAATGAAGGCACAGCGACCTTAAATGATGTCTCATTTACAAGCGGTGGGACCGTTTCAGCAGAGGGTAATTACACACTAAAAGTCACTGATTCTGCAGGTAATGAAACGACAGTCGAATTCGTTATCGATAAAACAGCTCCTACTGGAACTTTCACACTTAACAATCATGACATGGAAACCTTACTGACAACCGTTGACATTCAAATAACCTCAACAGATACAGGTGTTGGGGAGCTTGAAATGAGATTTTCCAATGACACAACCACCTGGAGTGAATGGGAACCAGCAGCAGCATCAAAAACATGGGAGCTAGATGACACCTCCTATGGAGAAAAAACGGTGTATATGGAAATAAAGGATGGGGCAGGTAACATTACTCAACTTACGGACACGATTGTATACAAATCCGTACCAGTGCTTCAAGACGATACAATCGAATTTGATGAAGACACGGACCATATCTTTGCCGATTCAGACTTCAGTTTTACGAATGTAGATGGAACACCACTAGTCACGATCAAAATTTTAACACTTCCTGAAAATGGTTTATTCCAGTTCGGAACGGAAAGTGTCAAAGAGGAACAGGAAATAGCTGTCTCAGAACTTAGCAATCTCATATATACACCGAACGAGAATTGGTACGGGTCAACCGCATTTACATGGAACGGAACAGATGGTTCTAATTATGCTGCAGAGCAAGCGACCTTAACACTGCAAGTGAACTCGATCAATGATCAACCAGTCGCAGAATCACTTGAATTTACGACAACAGGTGGCCGACCAATAGAGGGGATGTTCAAAGCAGAAGATATCGAAAAAGATCATCTGACTTTTGAAGTGGTAGATGAACCTGAACGTGGTGAATTAACGATTGTTGCCGAGACTGGAGAGTTCAAATTTATCCCTCAAGCAGGTAACTATAGAACACTCACCTTTACCTACCGCGCCTTTGATGGAACTGACTATTCAGAGCCTGCAACGGTTACCTTAACAAATCGTATTCCACCAGCACCACCAGAAAAGCCAGTGGATGTGTTGATCAATGGCGTATCATCTAATATAAATATTGAAACAAACGAGAGTATCGTAAACGACATGACAATCCTCAGTATTTTATTTGAATTAGGCGTATTTAGAGGTTTTGAGAATATGAATATAGATCTAGAGATTAAAAAACAGGTCGATTCTATTAAAGCAGATTTTTCTCTCGAAATGCTGGAAGAATTAAAAAACCAAGCGACTAAATTACGACTGAAAACACCAGATGGAAGCTTCCAAATACCGACACAAAGTTTTAAGCAAGAACCAGTTTTGGAATACTTCGATACGTCAGAGGGTGTTCAGGTTTCAGTTCAGCTTCAACCGACAACAGATGATTTAGAGAAACAGGTTCTTGATGCTTTAGGAAATCGTACTATTCAAACCTATATTCCGCCTGTTCAGTTTGAGGTAAATTACACACAAAATAATGAACAACATCAGATCCATCAATTAGACCAGGCAATATCGATGGAAATTCCACTCCCTGAAGGCGTGAATCCAACCTTTGCAGCGATGCTAATGCCGGATGGCAATCTTATCTATGTTCCAGCGAACTTTGAACAAACAGAGGACGGCGTTGTCGCCAATATAAGAACCTTTACGATTGGAAATGTAGTCTTTTTGAAAGATGAAATTATAACGGATGTAAAAGGAAAATTAATTTCTTGGGGGATATTGAATCAAGAGGATTTCACACCTGAAACAAGCAATCAAACATCAAGGGCATTATTTGTTGAAGCGATGACAAAATCACTAGGTTTATCGGGAGTTGAAGAACCAACTTTTTCTGATGTTCCACCTGGTCATTATGATATTTATAGAGCACTTGCTTATAGCTTAATATCTGGCTATGGAAATGGGAATTTCAAACCGGAACAACCCATTTCAAGGGAACATGTAATGGTCATTCTATCCCGGGCATTGGGCTTGTGGGATAATCCGATTAGATTAGAGGAAGTCGAAGTCGAAGCTACCTTAAGTGCCTTCAATGATGCGGAGCTTCTGCAGCCTTGGATTCGAGAAGCAGCTGCAGTGAATATAAAACTAGGGATTTTTCACGGAAACGGAAATGGTGAGATTATGCCAAAGGATAATCTCACGAAAAATCAATTGATTGAAGTTTTGAACAGATTCATGAGTAGGTTTTTTTAGGCTTAAAGTAAGTAAAAGAGGTCTGACCCAATTTTGGGTCAGCCTCACGCTATTATTCTTATACTTTTAAGGAGAGTATCATGAAAGTAGAAGCGAGGCCTTACATAGGGAGCTTAGATGAATCTTTTCTTTTTGATAATTATCTTAGTTTCAGATGGGATGAAGTGAGTGCATTCTCTTGGAGTCTGGAAGAAAAAACAACCTTCCTTCAAATGCAATTTCATTTGAAACAAAGATCCTACCAACAACAGTTTCCAAATTTAGAGACGTTTATTCTAACTGTAGATAGTGAAAAGGTCGGTCATTACATGGTTGCTAAAACATCAAGTGAAATTCGGTTAGTTGATTTATTCATTATTCCTGCCTACCGATCAAAGGGGATTGGATCATTTGTAATGAAAAAGCTGATGAAAAAAGCCAAAGAAAACTCACAAACTATGACCCTTTCTGTTTTTTATCAAAACAATCAAGCTAGGAAATTGTATGAAAAACTAGGATTTGTATTAGAAAAAGAGGAGGTTCCGTATATAAAAATGCGATGGAATCCCTTTATAGGTTCGATTAGGTAAGGAATAAGAACAGAATTCAAAGAAAGGTGTGAAAATGGATGGATGCGTATATTGGTGAAATCAGAATGTTTGGCGGGAATTTTGCTCCAGTTGGATGGGCGTTTTGTAATGGCCAAGAAATATCTATTTCTGACAACGAGGCCCTATTTAGTTTGATTGGTACCACTTATGGAGGAGATGGGACTATCACCTTTGCCTTACCAGACTTACGCGGGAGATTACCTGTTCATCAAGGAGTTAGTTCATCAGGGAAACAGTACGATTTAGGTGAAATGGCAGGAACCGAAACAGTTTCATTATCTGTATCACAGCTTCCTAAGCATAGTCATATGGTTTCTGCAGATTCTCAAGAAGGAACAATTGAGAGCCCTGCTAATGCAACGTGGGCAACTAATATGAAGCAATACGCTAAACCAGACGATACCTCAATGATAACATTAAATCCAGATTCGATCAGTTATGTAGGAGAGAGCGGCTCCCATAATAACATGATGCCGTTTCAAGCTTTAAGTTTTATTATCTGCCTGGAAGGATTATTTCCACCGAGAGATTAACACTTTAAAAACAAATAAAGGGGGATATTTATATGTCAGAACCATTTATTGGAGAAATTCGTGCCTTTGCAATTCCCTATGCTCCAAGGGGTTGGGCGACATGTGACGGACAAACTCTGGCCATTGCTGCAAACCCGGCACTATATTCCATACTCGGGACTACATATGGTGGGAATGGAACGACCACCTTTTGTTTACCAAACTTAAATGGAAGAGTTCCTGTTCACTCGGGGAACGGTATACATTTAGGAGAGGCCAGTGGGGAGGAAGGTCATGCACTCTCTATTCAAGAAATGCCAATGCATACGCATCAAGCTAGAGGATCGGAAGCAGCTGCATCTGAATTCAGTATATCCGGAAATACGTGGGCTAAATCCACTACGATGCCCTTTGGAAATTCCTTTACGGCTCAAATGAGTTCAGAGGCTATAGCAATTACTGGTGAAAATACGCCACATTCGAATATGCAGCCTTATTTAGTAGTCAATTATTGTATAGCTCTAACGGGAATATTCCCGCCGAGGGATTAAGAGGGAGGAGAAAAGATGGATCCATATGTCGGCGAAATAAGAATTTTTGCAGGTAATTATGCACCAAAGGGCTGGGCATTTTGTAATGGTCAAATATTATCAATTGCTGGAAACACAGCCTTATTTTCCTTACTTGGTGTCACTTATGGCGGGGATGGAAAGACTACGTTTGCCCTTCCCAATTTGACAGGCAGGGCACCGTTACATCAAGGGACTGGCCCTGGCTTAACGACTCGTTATCTTGGAGAATGGGGAGGAGAGCAGTCGGTAACGTTAGCTTTAAATGAAATTCCAGCTCATAACCACTTGGCCAACGCAAAGGCTGCATCTGGTGAAACAAATCCAACAGAAGCAATATGGGCAAGTGTTCCGGGTGGAAGAGGAGCAACTCCAATGTACGGAAACAAAATCGATACAGACATGAATCCGCAAAATCTGGGAATCACAGGTGGAAGCCTGCCGCATAATAACATGCAGCCCTATTTAGGAGTAAACTTTATCATAGCTTTGGAAGGCGTGTTTCCTCCGCGAAATTAATAACTTCGGAATAAGGTGTTCAATTTTGAACACCTTAATTTAATGCGGAAAAACCTATAATTTTATAAATTATAATAATTTCGACAAATTTCCCCGGAAATAATAAAAAAATTGGTGAAAATAATCGAATATTTTCCTTCTTTGGAATGTATTGTGGTAATATATAAAATTAGGGAAGTATGATTTCGTTAGTAAATGTTGTAAGGAGGATTCGGGGAGTTATGTTTGCAAGGGATATTGGTATTGACCTTGGAACGGCTAACGTTCTGATACATGTTAAGGGGAAAGGGATTGTATTGAATGAGCCATCTGTAGTGGCCATTGATAAAAATTCAAATAAAGTTCTGGCGGTTGGGGAAGAAGCACGCCGAATGGTAGGACGTACACCTGGGAACATCGTAGCAATTCGTCCTTTAAGAGATGGAGTTATTGCAGATTTTGATGTGACAGAAGCAATGCTTAAGCATTTTATTCACAAATTAAATGTAAAAGGTGTTTTATCAAAGCCGAGAATTTTAATTTGCTGTCCGACTAATATTACATCTGTTGAGCAAAAAGCCATTAAAGAAGCAGCAGAAAAAAGCGGCGGGAAAAAAGTTTATTTAGAAGAAGAACCAAAGGTAGCAGCGATCGGAGCAGGAATGGATATTTTCCAGCCGAGCGGGAACATGGTGGTTGATATTGGCGGCGGTACTACAGATATTGCTGTGCTTTCAATGGGTGATATCGTAACCTCATCTTCTATTAAAATTGCCGGTGATAAATTTGATGCTGATATTTTAAATTATATAAAGCGAGAATATAAACTTTTAATTGGTGAAAGAACTGCAGAAAACATTAAAGTATCGATTGCAACGGTCTTTCCTGGATCAAGAAATGAATCAATGGAAATTCGCGGACGTGACATGGTTTCAGGACTTCCAAGAACGATTTCTATTAGTTCTGCAGAAGTGGAAGTCGCTTTGCGTGAATCCGTTTCTGTCATTGTTCAGGCAGCTAAAAGTGTGTTAGAAAGAACTCCGCCTGAGTTATCAGCAGACATCATTGACCGTGGTGTGATTTTAACCGGTGGGGGAGCATTGTTACACGGAATTGATTTGCTCTTAGCGGAAGAACTTAAGGTTCCAGTCTTAATTGCCGACAATCCAATGAATTGTGTTGCTATCGGAACAGGAATCATGCTTGAGAATATCGACCGTATTCCTCGCAGAAAATTAGGATAATGATCAAATAAGACGGCACTTCTCAATCGGGAAGGCCGTTTATTCATAATGTTAAAAAGGAGACACACATGTTCATTCCGACTTGGTTCTTTTATGTTTGTTACGGCTTTGGAGCGATTTTATTTATTAGTGCGGTTTTTACAATGGTTACGGGGAACACGGTTCTCATGGGAAAATTAAGACATAGCGTAACCAATCAGAAAAAGGCAGCAACGGCTTTATCCATTTATTTAGTTGTGTCAGCGATCATTGTTTCGAGTATTCCGCTATTTGCAGCACGAATCGGCAGAGGAGCAGGTTTCATTTTTATCGCTTATCTCCTGTTTTCAGGTATTTTTTGGTATATATTTCAATCTAAATGGGTTGGACCAATTTCTAAACAGCAGCCAAGAAGGTGAGGATTTTTGTCCTCACCTATTTTTTTAGAAAAATATATAGAAAAATTGAACGAATTTTCGTGCTCATTTGTATAAGAGGTATAAAGAGGAAAAGGAGTGGGAGCATGACTTCAGCAGGATGGATTGTGGGGTCGGCAGTTACAGTTATACTTAGTGTAACTTTTTCGATTCTAATTGTTTCATTACAGAAAAGGGTTATGAAAAAGCCAAATGGACAAATAGATTTTAAAAAAACCGATATTTATTTTATATGGACACGCTGGGATACGGTTAATATTATTTGTGCTTTATACGCATTTATTTGTATATTGTGCCTTTTAATCTTTCTTTCAGCGGGTGAATCCATTGAAAATCCTTGGGTTCAGTTTTTTATCCATCAGGGATTTGTATTTACAACGCTGGCGTTCGCGTGGTTGATTAGCCGGGTAGCATTTACGTTAAAAGGTATTAAAGAGCGGTGGAATCATGAGTTTGAATCCAAATGAGGATTATATAGAAGCGTTTTTAAAAGGGGATGACGATGGGATTGCCTGGCTCTACCAACAGTATCGTGTCCCTTTGTATCAGTTTATATACCGTTTTACAAATGAGGAACAGCTTAGTATTGACATAGTGCAAGACACTTTTTTACAGCTGCAAAAGGTTAAGGGACAGTATGATCCAGCAAAAGCATCGATTAAAACATACATTTTTCAAATCGCATACAACCGACTGTTAAATAAATTAAAACGGAGAACGAAACTCAAAAAAATATTGCCCTTCCTGGTAGCAGAATCCCGGGATGTCGATCTTGTAGAACAGCTAAATGTCCGGTTTGCCTTGCAAAAATTAAAGGAAGACCATCGTGCCGTTATTATTCTATCTTACTACCATCGCTTAACAAATGACGAAATCGCAGATGTCCTTAACATCCCGGCTGGTACAGTGAAATCACGTTTGCATCATGCGATTCAGCAATTAAAAAAGATTTTGGAGGTGGATAAGCATGAAAAATGAAGATCCATTTAAAGAAGAAAAGGAAATATCTCATCATTTAGATCAATTTCACGTAACGGTTCCTGATTTCCCTTTGCAAAAAAATTGGATCGATCGTATCAGCGCTCCCTTCTTTGAGGAAGCACCAAATCCCCTTCAAACGGTTTCATTGACTACAACCGCGGTAACTTTAATACAGACGATTCCGGTTGTCGTTGCTATGGCAGTGCCGGTTTTATTAGTGTGGATTTTATAAGTAGAGTTTGAGCCCTTCTTTTGGGGAGTGCTTTTTTAGTTTTATGGGGAAGGGCCGGTTTTGGGTGTTAGTTTTTGAAAAGGAGTGTGAAGGTATGGATTAATCGTGGAGAAATCCTTAAAATTGCAGGAAAATGAGCGGGAATGTATCGAAATAACCGCACTCAAGTGTAGATAACCGAACTCAGAGGGGACATAACCGAACTGAGGAATGAGATAACCGAACTCAGGAGACGATAACCGAACTCACGGAAGTGATAACCGAACTCAAATGCCGATAACCGAACTCACGGAAGCGGTAACTGAACTCAGGAGCGGATAACCGAACTTACGGAAGTGATAACCGAACTCAGAGAAACGGTAACCGAACTCAAGTGCCGGTAACCGAACTCAAATGCCGATAAACGAACTCACGGAAGCGGATAACCGAACTCGCGGAAGCGGATAACCGAACTCACCCAACACAATACCCGAACGCACACTCCGAAAACCGCCAAAAATCCCAACTCATATCCCCCGCAAACCCGCCATTCATCCACCCTAATAAAATAAAAAAATCGAAACTTGTCAAAATAGGTAGATTTTCGGCTGTTTCCATGAGGAAAAATATACTATAATAGTAGGAAAGAAAGAATAGAACGGATGAACTAGTAATCTATCAGCACCAGGAACCTCCGCTATTCCAGAAAAACGTTCGAGGTGAACACGATGTTTAAAGGGTTTTATACAGCGGCGACGGGGATGCTCTCGCAGCAGCGGAAAACGGAAATGTTAACGAACAATTTAGCGAATGTCGATACCCCAGGGTATAAAGCTGATCAGGCTTCACTTCGCGCTTTTCCTGAAATGCTCTTAAATCGTATTGGATCAGCGGAGCTTCCAGTTCAAAATGGTTTTAATGTCCTGACCCAGAATCCAATTGGCGCCATTAATACCGGAGTTTATATGCAGGAGATTACGCCCGATTTTATCCAGGGAGCTCTAAAAGATACAGGGCTGCCAACGGATATGGCTCTTGTTAATGCAATGATGCCAGAGGTGAACGGGCAAGCGGGTTCGGTGTTTTTTAATATAGAACATACTAGCGGAGATACCTATTACACAAGAAATGGGAATTTTTCTGTTGATCCTGAAGGCTTTTTAACTACTGCCCAAGGTTATTATGTGTTAAATAATGCAGGAGAACGGATTCAGGTCAATAGTCAGGACTTTCAAGTGACAGAAGCCGGATTTTTATTAGTAGATGGACAAGTCGTAAACAGACTCGGTATTTCATACGCAGAAAATCCTTTACTCTTAATGAAAGACGGTAACGGATTATTCCGGTTAGAAGAAGGCGAGCTTCCGCTTGCATACGGACAAGCAGGAGTAGAATTCAATCTATATCAAGGTTCATTAGAACGCTCGAATGTTGATTCCGCTAAGGCGATGACAGACCTGCTCGCAAGCTACCGTACATTCGAAGCCAACCAAAAAGTGTTGCAGGCCTATGACAAAAGTATGGATAAGGCCGTTAATGAAATAGGTAAAATCGGATAGGTTTTTACATACAAATAAATAGGGGGGAGATCGCATGAATCGCTCCATGATCGTTGCCGCGAACACGATGTCGCAGCTTCAGCAAAAGATGGATGTAATCAGTAACAATATCGCAAACGTTCAAACGAATGGATATAAACGGAGAGAAGCTTCCTTTACAGAGCTTTTGGCACAGCAGTTTAACAACCAGCCTCATGACGAACTAGAGGTAGGAAGAAATACGCCAAATGGAATTCGCCAAGGCGTGGGAGCTGGAGTGGCGCAATCGCAAATGGTCATGTCACAAGGCAATATGATTACGACCGGACGCGAATTAGATGTAGCTTTTACAACAGAAGGGCAGTATCTTACCGTCCTCGTACCAGGTGAAAATACGGATGAAATCCAGTATACTCGGGACGGGAGTCTTTACTGGTCACCGCTTAATGATACACAAGTGATGCTTGTTACGAGTGAAGGGAATCCTGTATTAGATGAAAATGAAGCGCCGATTGTTGTAAACGGAACACCAACAGAGGTAAGTGTTTCGCCGACAGGCCAGATCCGTGTTACCACTGAAAATGGGGACCAAGCCTGGAATTTAGGGGTCATTCAGATAAATCGGCCGCAAGCATTGGTTCAACAAGGCGGCAACAGGATTGCACTTCCTGACAATCTTGCTGAATTAGGTGTAGAATTAGAGGAAATCCTAACACCAATGAATGGTGCACTTCGGGAAAACATTGCGATGCAACAGGGCGCATTAGAACAGTCAAATGTGGACCTCAGCGTTGAAATGACGGATTTAATACAAGCCCAGCGGTCTTATCAATTCCAGTCACGGGCGATTTCGCTTTCTGATCAAATGATGGGACTCATTAACGGGATTCGATAAAAAGTTTTAAAAGGGAAGATGATTCACCTTTAAGACGTTGTTTAAAGGAGTTTTAGAATGGATATGGTAGAAAAAACGGAAGAAACGACCTCCAGAGAAGAACGGAAGAATCGAAGAAAACTGCTTAAGCAGGAAAAAGCTGACGTCAGACAGAATATTACTTCTGTCAGAAGAATACGGATTCGGCTTATTCCAATATGGGCTCGCGTTTTAATTGTCCTGCTTTTAATTGTATTATGTGTAATGACAGGTCTCATGGTTGGCTATGGTGTTATTGGGGAAGGAAATCCAACCGATGTCTTAAAATGGGAGACATGGCAGCATGTCATAGATCTTGTCAATGCACCATAATTTACAGGAGGTTTCTATGTTAAATATTGAAGAAATTAAAGAAATTATTCCGCACCGTTATCCATTCCTTTTAGTTGACCGCATCTTAGAAGTTGAAGAAGGAAAAAGAGCGGTCGGGATAAAAAATGTCTCAGCCAATGAAGAATTTTTCAACGGACATTTTCCAGAGTACGCAGTCATGCCAGGCGTTCTCATTGTTGAAGCACTGGCTCAGGTCGGAGCAGTCGCGATGCTAAAAAGCGAAGAAAATCGCGGCCGTCTTGCCTTTTTTGCCGGAATTGACAGCTGCCGCTTCAAGCGTCAGGTAGTGCCGGGAGACCAGCTTCGTCTTGAAGTCGAAATGGTCCGTTTCCGCGGTGCTATTGGAAAAGGCAAAGGTGTTGCAACTGTCGACGGCGAAGTTGCGTGTGAAGTGGAAATTATGTTTGCCTTAGGGGACAAAAAAGCATAATTGTACATAGGATAAAGGATCTTCTGTTATAGAGGGTCCTTTTTCGTTTATAATAAAAAGGAAATATGTAAAGGAAGGTGACCAAAATGGCCAAAAGCAAGGCTAGAAAAAAACGTGAACATATTCTGCGAAACTCCGGCCGGGATGTAACTATCATAAGAGGAGAGCAGCCGGAGTTTAGCACTCACGAACGAAAAACAAAAACCAAAATTGAAATTCAAAAAAGAATGATCAGCAAACATAAAAAGCGATTCCTTCAAAACCAAAATGAAGAGGGAATCGCTTTTTATTTTGTAAAAAAGGGTTGGTTACAGTTCGAAGTAGCGTACATATAAAATAACGAAAGGATGAGTTCACCATGGGAATTGCATTAGCATTTCTATCCGGCCTTAGCTTTGCTTTGGGAAACATTGTGGCGAAGATCGCATTAGATCAATCCGCGATCCGCTACTCTTTGTGGATTACTTCCTTTGTGAATTTTGCGGTGTTTGGGTTGATTGATATGGTTTATCGGTTAGTCGTTAGTAAGCCAGCTCCTATTAATTTTGCTGGATTACTTTTCTTTTTGGTGGCCGGTTTATTGACTACCTATTTAGGAAGAAAAACATTATATATTAGCTTTCAATACATCGGTCCCTCGCGGGGATCCGCGATTAAAAATAGTTCACCCATCTTTACTCTCCTTGTGGCCTTGTTTATCTTTGATGAGACCATCTCTTTTTACTCGGCTATTGGGGTTGCGATTGTCCTTGCTGGGATTCTGCTTCAGGCGGTGATTCTCTTTCAGGAGAACGGAAAAGCGGAAAGCGCCGTATGGCATGGCTATCTGGTCGCCGTTATATGTGCAATTTGTTTTGGAGTAGGACTAGCGGTGCGGGGACCAGGAATGGAACATATCCCAGACCCTTACTTTGGCGCCTTTATGAGTGGTGTTGTTACTTTCTTTTTTGCGAGTGTCGAGGAGGTTTGCCGCTATGGCGTGAGGGATTTTTTCTCTTTTTTAAGAAACTGTTTAAAACGGGAAAACTGGCTTTTTTATGTGGCCGGGCTTTGCACCTCAATCGGTGTCGGAACGTTCTTTCTGGCCTTACAATTCCTCGAGGTATCCCTAGTCTCCACCATCGCAGCGATCGATCCGATTCTTACCATTTTATTAAGTGTGATTATCTTGAAGCGTGCTGAAAACATTACGAGATGGACAGTTTTATCGGCAATTGTGGTTTTATTGGGGGTTGCGTTTATTATGATGGGGGAGTGAGGGGTACAATAAGTTACTGATTTCGATAAAACGAGGATTAGTCGGAAACCCGGGTGGGATGAGTTCGGTAAAACGAGATTGAGTTCGGTAACAGGAGTACTGAGTACGATTATATGAAGTTGAGTTCGGAAAACCGGGTTCTGAGTTCGGTAAAACCATCTCGAGTTCCCTAAAACCAATGCTGAGTTCGGTTAAATAGGTGCTGAGTTCTGTAAAAGGATTCTGAGTTCTGTAAAACGGTGTTGAGTTCGTTAAAAAAAATGCTGATTTAATAAAAGTAAGGAAAAATACCTCTCATCAAAAAAATTATTCATTAAATACAGGATTTCAATCTTTATAAGCGAATTTTATAAAGGAAAATAATAAAGGAGTGAAGATATGATCGAAAAATACCGCGTAGTTCCCGATCAAATAATTAAAGAAATTGCTTTAAGCCGACGGTTACCCCTAAATCATTATCTACAACCCACTTTAAAATCCTCAATTAATATTGGAAAGGCCGGTTATAAAGGCGAAAAAGAAGTCGATTACTATCTAGAACTTTTGCCTAATGATAAATTTCGGATTTTCCAAGGCATCCGATTACCCCGTGATAGCTATTTTTTTCAAATGGATAATCTTATTCTATTACCTGAGTTTATACTTATTATTGAAGTTAAAAATATTGAAGGAACCCTGTTTTTTGATCAGGAACACAATCAATTTTATCGGATAAGTAGGCTTACTAAGGAAAGGCAAAAAATGAATGATCCATTTAAACAAGTGAAACGACATAGAAAACAGTTATTTCAATGGATGGCGAAACACGGTTTTCCTTTAGTACCAATTGAGTACTTAGTGGTTAACACCAATGAAGATACCTTATTTGACTCAAGCGGAAATCAACATGATATGTTTGAGAAAATTATACATTCAGAGTATTTACTAGAAAAAGTGTATAAACTCGAGCAAAAGTATCAGAAGGAATACCTAAATGATAAGGATCTAAGAAAATTATCTAAGCAATTGTTAAAAGCAGATACCCCTTTAATATTTGATATCAGACAATTTTACAAATTTGACGATGCAGACCTTATAAAAGGAGTCCGATGCCCCCAATGTAATACAGTTCCAATGACATGGTATAAAAGAGCTTGGCAATGTGATAAATGTAAGCACCGATCGAAGGATGCCCACAAACCCGCACTTCACGATTTTTTCCTCTTAATTTCTCCGGCCACTACCAACCTAAAATGCAGAGAGTTTTTAAAATGTGACTCCACTGATACAATCCGTTATTTACTTAAATCAATGAATTTTAAAACAAAGGGTATAAAGAAAGGAATGCAATACACCCTTAGCTTCCCCCCTTCCCAAATATTAAAATAAGGGAAAATAGTCCAGCCTAGATTAACATGAACGTAAATGTTCTGTGTCTTTCTTTACAGCTTGTCCCACTTTCTTCCCAACTTGGTGATTTAAGGTTTTAAACCATAAAAATAAGTCTAAACAAAGAGGGAGTAAGCGCTGCTCAACCCTTTTCACTGTTCATGGAAGCTTCCTTCACAGTGGCTAGCCACGCCTAAATGTATTTTTTTTACAAAAAAAATTTAAAAAACATGTAAGATTTTTTTCGACTTGGGCAATATATATTCGAGACCCAAGAGGTCAAAGTCCAAAAAGAATGAATGAAAGGGGCTAATCAAGTGAAAAAGAAGCTTTTAACACTTTTAAGTGGTTCTGTTTTAGCAGCTATGTTTATAGCTGGTTGTGCTGCCGATGACCAAAATCCTCCTCCAGAAGATGATGTCATCGAGGATGATAATGGTGTAATCGATGAAAATGGAAACAACGATATGAATGGTAATGGCGGCAACAACGGCGGAAACGGAAACGTTGGAAATGGTAACGGCGGAAATGGAACCAATGGTAACAACGGCAATGGCGATGATCTAATCGAAGGTGAGGGTCCAGTCGATGAACTCGAAGAAGGACTTGATCCAAACGAAGACGATAACAACCAATAAATGCTAAATTGATAAAGGACAGGCTCCCCTAAAAGAGAATCTGTCCTTTATTTTGTGGAGTTTTGATTGATGAGTTTATTTATTTGAATATCTAACATCATCAAGTACATACTAATTTAAACATCTCTGATGCCTCCATCTCCCTAAACCCCCACACCACCTTCCATATTATTTCATCAACGTGACATATTTCCTATTTAGTTTACATATTATTTACTCTATTATAAATGTAGTAAAAATTGACAAGAATTCAACATTTATTGTAAAAATTAGCTTATAATAGAAGTTATTACTGTAAAATTTCTAAATATTTCAAATAGGAAAAAGGAGTTATATTTTATGTTATATCCCAAGACTGAAGAAACCATTGAACTGCTGCAGCAGCTTGTATCCATCCCGAGTCCTTCGGGCAATACATATGAAGTAATTTCATTTGTTGAAAAATTTTTAACCCAATTGGGTGTAGAGAATTACAAAAACCGCAAAGGCGGGTTAATCGCGACACTGCCGGGCAAAGACAACACACAGCATCGAATGCTGACAGCTCACGTTGATACTTTAGGGGCGATTGTGAAAGAAATTAAACCCAGTGGCCGTCTTCGGTTAGACTTGATCGGAGGCTTCCGCTATAACTCAATTGAAGGGGAATACTGCGAGATCGAAACAAGATCGGGGAAAAAATATACGGGAACCATCCTGATGCACCAAACATCGGTCCATGTTTATAAGGATGCAGAAAAGGCGGAAAGAAACCAGGTAAACATGGAAGTTCGGATCGATGAAGTGGTACATAACATTGAGGATGTGCGCAATCTCGGGATCGAGGTAGGAGACTTCGTTTCATTTGATCCGCGGGTACAAACAACAGAAAGTGGATACATCAAGTCGCGTCACCTAGATGACAAAGCAAGTGTTTCGATTTTACTTCAATTAATTAAACATCTAAAGCAAAATAACATTGAACTGCCATATACAACTCACTTCTTAATTTCAAATAATGAAGAAATCGGATACGGTGGGAACTCAAACGTGACACCAGAAACTGTTGAGTATTTAGCAGTAGATATGGGGGCAATCGGTGATGGTCAGTCGACAGATGAGTACACCGTATCCATTTGTGTGAAGGATGCAAGCGGCCCTTATCATTACCAATTACGAAAAAAATTAATTGAAATCGCTGAAGAAAATGGAATCGGCTATAAATTAGATATCTATCCATACTACGGTTCCGACGCATCGGCCGCGATTCGTTCCGGACACGATATTGTTCACGGTCTTATTGGCCCTGGAATTGACGCATCTCATGCATATGAGAGAACCCATAAATCTTCTATTGAAAATACAACAAAGCTGATCTACCATTACTTGCAATCTAAAATGATTTTATAAAAAGCAATTGACACCGTTTCAGTTTAATCTGAAACGGTGTCTTCATTTATAGCAATCTAAGCTTGTCCTTTTTTCATTTTATCTAAAATTAAAGATAATAAATCAGTTTTATTAACTCCGTATTGAATAGCCTGATTAAGAAGATACATCCATTCTTGATCTATTTTTTTTATTGAATTTTTAGTAAGGCATTCATTTAGCATATCAATACTTATATTAAGTGTATACGCAATTTTGGAGAGAATTTCAAGCGGTGGATTTTGTACAATATTATTTTCAATGTCGTATAAATAATTCGACGATAAACCAGTTATTTCAGCAATATCTGTGAGCATCATCCGATGCTTCTGGCGGTAATAACGAATAACTTCTCCGACCATTTTATCACTCCCCATTGGATTTACGTTCATTATAAAGAACATATTGTAATTTGTAAATATCAATAATGTAATATTTATAGCGAAAAATTGCTGCATTTAATATTAGATCTGTTCTTTTTAAATAACAAAAGAGAAACAGAGGGACGGTTCTTGCGTTTCATGAAACGCAAGAACCGTCCCTTCGTTTTAAATCAATTGATCTAAAGCAAACACATCATGGTTTTCAAATTCCTTGATGATTTTGGGAGTCAGCAAAAGGTTCATCTCATCCTTCGAACACCAGCGTGAATCAGTATGTTCCTTTGATAGGGTGACAATCTTGCTATTACTGCTGCATAAATAGGATAGCATCACAACTTGTTTAGTTGGATTTGGGTGAAAGGTGGTGGCATATAAAATTCTCTCAACTGTAACACGTAACCCTGTTTCCTCCTGAACTTCTCGTACGAGGGCTGTTTCCAGATCTTCTCCAAATTCAATTTTCCCGCTAGCACATTCCCAAGTTCCGCCGCCAACTTCCTCTTCCTCTGCACGCTTTACAAGTAAAACCTTGCCCTCATTTACAATGACCCCTTTTACGACCACTAAGATTTTGTTTTCACGTATCATCTTTGCACCTTTATCTTTTTCTATTTATTATAACAGCCCGTCCTTTTTCCAAAAATACACATCCCGTATTTTTCCGAATAACTTCCCCCCAGAAGCAAACGCTAAAAACAAAAAATGGATCGGAACAGGGGGACGGTTCTTGCGTTTCAAAAGCGCAACAAAGGGACGGTTCTTGCGTCTCAGAAATGAGAATGAAACAAAAGAACCGTCCCTCCGTTTCAAATATGACAGGTTTCGATATAAATTGACGTAATATTACAAGTTTTTCTTTGGCAAGTCGAAAAATTTATGATAAGGTAAAATAATGTATATGTGATTGATGAATTTGTAGGGGGTCATTTCTCGAACATGAAAAGTGAACTTACACCAGGAGTAAAAATAAGTATAACCAGATCCATCACGACTGCATTTGAGCAATATATGGCAAACATCGGGTGGAGCGACAAATTGTATAGCTTGCCTGAATTTGTGAAGGAATGGCGGATCTACATTGAAAATCATGCATCCTGGTATGATAAATTGAGCCATGAGGTGAAATCCTCTCCAGAATTCCACCAGTTTTTGGCGGATAAAATCAATGAAACGTTAGAAAAAATTCTGTCTGAGGAACCGTCGGAAGAACAAATGAAGGAAATGGAAGAGCTTGAGAAACAACTCGGCCGAGAAATTGACTACTCATGCAAGCTCGAAGCGAAATATTGGATTGAAACGCTTAAAAAAAAACAGAACAGCTAAAGCCTGCTTCTGAAAAAGATTTTCGCTACGCAGCTCTTCTGTATCACACGGCGTTCGACGAGGAACTGGTAGATAGAGGCTATACGAAGCAAGACCTCGACTACATCATAGAACTATCGCAAAAAAAGCTCTACATAGACGAGCTTCATCAGCAAAGTGAATGGGGCTTTGATCCGGACGATGACCATAATCACAAGCCGCTTCACTAGTAAATAGAGGGGACATCCCCAGTAAAAAAGCTCCCAGGCACCAGGCTTGGGGAGCTTTCGTTTTAAAAATTAAAATCAACTTCTTTATTTTCCTGTTTTTCGTAACCTTTCATGTATGTAATTCTGCGTTGGATTGCAGAATTTGAGACTTGTTCATCAGCATGGTAAGAGGATCTCACTAATGGGCCAGATTCACAATGACGGAAACCTTTTTCTAGTGCGATTTCTTTTAATTCTTTAAATTCATCTGGATGATAGTAGCGCTCGACAGGCAAGTGTTGTTTCGTCGGCTGTAAATACTGACCGATCGTCATGATATCGACATTGTGAGCCAGTAGGTCATCCATTGCCTGCAGGATTTCTTCTTTTGTTTCGCCTAAACCAACCATAATACTGGATTTGGTTGGTGTATCTGGCGAAATCTCTTTCACTCGCTTCAATAATTCTAGAGAACGTTCATAAGTCGCTTTCGCACGTACACGTTTTGTTAGTCTGCGAACGGTTTCGATATTATGGTTAAAGATATCAGGCTTACTGTCCATCAATGTATGTAGACTTTCATAATCACCTTTCATGTCTGAAGGCAGGACTTCAATCGTACATCCCGGATTTTTTCGGCGAATCGCGCGAACCGTTTCCGCAAATACGGCTGCACCGCCATCATTTAAATCATCACGGGCAACAGCAGTTACGACAACATGCTTTAACCCCATAATTTGAACTGAATCAGCAACACGTTCTGGTTCACCCCAGTCTAGCTCTGTTGGCATCCCCGTTTTAACGGCACAGAAACGGCATGCCCTCGTACAAATGTCGCCAAGAATCATAAATGTTGCGGTTTTTCGTTCACTCCAGCACTCATGGATGTTTGGGCAACGCGCTTCTTCACAAACAGTGTTGAGACGTTTTTCTCGCATTAATTTTTTTAAACCGGTAAAAGATTGGTTTGTATTAATTTTGGTTTTAAGCCATTCTGGTTTCCTCACATATTCTGTTTGCTTAGTCATTTCTGATCACCTCTTTAGCGTTTTGTACGGCCTGATGATGTTGATCCTCATATTTTTTTGCAATTTTCTCTACTTCTTCCCATTGTGCTTGCGACAGTTCAAAAGGAATTGGATTGATTCCAAGCCCTTCTTTAAAACCTTCCAGAAAAGCGGCTTCCACACGTTCTAAACTCACATCTTCTTGCTTAATTTCTCTAATGGCAGTTGCTTTTTGATGGAATTTCCCTTTTTTATTTTGACGGATGGATTCATTGGGAAAGTTGAAAAGATCAAAAAGCAAATCAACATTCATGGAAATCGGAATCGATCCATGCTGCAATAAAGTTCCTTTTTTTCGGATCTGAGCATTTCCAGATACTTTTTTCCCTTCATAAACAAGTTCATAAAAGGCTGGCCGCTCAAAACAAACAGCACTCGATTGATCCCTCTTTAATTGGTTGGAGTAGTCTACATCAATTCCAAGTTGTTTATACCCTAAGAGTAAGCCTTTTGAAAGTTTCAGATAGGCTTCTCTAATAGAAGAAGGGATATCCGGATGATTCTCACTGATTACAATACTGTAAGTGAGTTCATCGTCATGAAGCACTGCACTGCCGCCTGTCATGCGACGTACGATTTCACATTTGTTTCGTTTAATTGCTTCTAAATGAATCGTTGAAAGATCCTGAAAGTATCCAAGTGATAGACTTGGATTTTTCCAACTATAAAAACGTAACGTTGGAGGAATGAGTCCATTACTATTCCACTGAAGCAATGCTTCGTCTAACGCCATATTCATGGCTGCCGACATTGCATCAGTATGTAGAAATCCCCACTGCTGTTCCATTTGCTTTCCTCCTTTGTGATAAAAGACAAAGGGTTTAATTTTCAACCCAATTAAAACAATAACGCAAATGTCACCTTTTATAAAGGTCCTTTAGACTATTTGTCGGAACGGAAAGATTTGTTTAATTTTAGTTTGAAAATCAAATTAAATAAGTGGAAGGTTTTTGATTTATGGTTGGTTTTAAAAAAGAAGAATTATTTGAGATTATTCAAAAAAAACATGTGACGAGTATTGTTTTCTCGATTACCAAAGAAGAAAATTACCGGATAGCATAAAAATCGGGGGGACATTACCTTACAGAAGCACATTAGTATTTTAATTGATTGAGTGGAGTAGGGAGGGGGTCTGTCACCCCCTCCTACTTAATTTATTAGTTGGCCAAAACTTCTTCTGGCTGCTGAATACTCATAGAAGGTCCAAAGAACTCAAAGTGGATTTGATTCTCAGACACTCCCATTTCCTTGAGAGTAGCATAGATATGCTTCATAAAGCTAACAGGACCGCAGAAGTAAAACTGACTTTTTGCCACATTTGGTACAATTTCATCTAACCATTCTTTTGTTACAAAGCCCTCTTTATGGAAACGTCCTTCTTGCTTATCCTCATCAGTAGGCGCACTATAGCAAGCATAATACTGAAGTGTCGGATGGTTTAAGTTTTTCGCTAAAATATCTTCACGGAATGCATGAACCTGACCGTTGCGAACGGCCTGAACCATCACGATTTCACGCTCCGGCTGAGTCTCGAGTACGTGATTCATCATACTCATTAAAGGAGTTGTTCCGACTCCTCCAGCTAGGAGAACAATTGGATCGTTAGAGTCTATTTCAATCGTAAAATCACCGGCTGGTGCACTTGCTAACAGCTGGTCACCCTCATTGATTTGGTCATGTAAAAAGTTCGTAACGACACCATCTGGATGAAAGCCGTCCTTTTCACGCTTCACGCTAATCCGGTAGTAGTCTCTGCCAGGTACGTCAGATAAGCTGTACTGACGAATATGGGTATATTCTTCCCCAGGAATCTGATCTAATTTTAAACTGATATATTGTCCGGGGATAAAGCTTGGCAGTGCACGATTATCAACTGGTTTTAAGTAGAAAGATGTAATCTCGTCACTTTCTTTAACTTTTTGAACAACTGAAAATGGAATAAAATCATCCCAGCCAGCCGCGTCATACATTTCTTTTTCCACACCGATAAAGGCATCCGCAATCACTCCATAAGCCTCAGCCCACGCATTAATAATTTCATCAGTAGCCGCATCGCCAAAAACATCCTTGATCGCCGCAAGCAGGTTTTCGCCGACAATTGGATAATGCTCCGGTTTAACCCCAAGACTTCTATGTTTATGAGCAATTTGTTTCACAACCGGAATAATTTCTTCTAAACGGTCAATGTAAACAGCCGCTACATATACCGTATTCGCTAAAGCGGTTTGCTGTCTGCCTTTCCGTTGGTTCGCATGATTAAAAATATTCAATAATTCAGGGTGGTTTTCAAACATCATTTGATAGAATCTCTTCGTAATTTTTGTCCCATGTTCCTCTAACACTGGAACCGTAGACTTCACAATATCAATCGTTTTTTGACTTAACATATCAGGTCACCTCTTGTAAAAGATGTATTACAAATATATCTTTACATGAATCTCGATTAAAAGATATATAACAAATACATCTTTAACAAATCCGACAAATCTTCTTGGCAATTTTGTGAATGAAACAGAGGGACGGTTCTTGCGTTTCATGAAACGCAAGAACCGTCCCTCTGTTTCAAAAAAAGGATCCTTTTTGAACAATAAAATGCTCTAAAGGATCCTCGATATATAAACTATGGTAGGGAAAACCTAAAGGAATGATTAGTCGACCATCTTCAAAAATTCATAACGCTCGTATTCACGAATTTTACGAGGCAGGAATCTGCGAATCTCATCTTCGTTATACCCAACATTTAATCTTTTTTCATCCATGATGATCGGTCTGCGCAGCATAGATGGGTTATCATGAATTAATTGATATAATTCCTTAAGCGGAAGCGTGTCGATGTCTACATTAAGCTTTTGGAAAGCCTTAGATTTTGTTGAAATAATTTCTTCTGTTCCATCTTCTGTCATGCGCAGTATTTCTTTAATTTCATTAATTGTAAGCGGCTGAGAGAAGATGTTTCTTTCAATATAATCAACTTCATGCTCTTCCAGCCATGCTTTGGCTTTGCGGCATGATGTACAGCTTGGTGATGTATATAAAATTACCATAATGATAACACCCCTAACTAAAAAGTAGTAAAATCCCATTTTTCATTCTAAATCTTCTCAGTCTTATCGGAAATAGTCCATAAGCCTCAAAATAGTAAATCTAGAATTCGAGACAATTATATACCCGTAGAAATCCAATGTCAATAGTCTGAATTTATGTACCTCAACAAACTATAAACGCCAAGCATCGCACATATATTTTTCCAGCAACCTGTAGTAAACTTATAGAATATACTTCCCCTTATAAGGAGGAAACAATGAGACTGACACAGTTTTCCGATTACTCGTTGCGAGTGCTCATGTTTTTAGCAACCGCCCCTAAAGATGAACTGAGCAGCATCCAGCAAATTGCAGATGCTTACGGAATCTCTAAAAACCATTTAATGAAGGTAACCCACCAGCTGGGAAAATGGGGATTTGTCGAGACCATCCGCGGCCGCAATGGGGGACTGCGTTTAGCAAAGGATCCTAAGGATATCAATGTTGGCGAGGTTGTCCGCCATACAGAAGAGGATTTTCATGTGGTAGAATGCTTTGACACAGGAGCATGTGTACTGGCTGATATCTGCCACTTAAGAGGAGTCCTCGGCAAAGCACTGCAGGCCTTTTTCGAGGTGTTAGACGAGTACACGTTAGCAGATTTAACCCAAAATCGCTCCTATCTGCAAACACTTTTAATGAAAAGTGAATAGCATAGATGAAAAGGTTACTGACAAGTAGCCTTTTTTTATATAAAAATTAATCTATTAACAAAAAACAGACTCATTTTGCATAAACCATACCCCGATTTATCGAACTTAACATTTTTAACCGAACTCAGAGTCATTTAACCGAACTCAGGACCTGTTTAACCGAACTTAGCCATCGAATTACCGAACTCAGAGTCATTTAACCGAACTCAGCCCCATTTAACCAAACTCAACCCACCTATTTACCAAAACCCAGCCGACCCAACCACCGTTACTCTATAAAATTTTCCCCTTAACAAACCCCAACTTTTGTGATAGGATAGAAAAAATTTACCCAAAAAAAGAGAGGAAGGGCGAAAGGAATGGGAAAACGAGTAATCTTATTTGATTTAGATGGAACGCTGCACGACAGTGAGTCAGTGTATGTCAATGCTTTTGAAACGAGTTTTATGGACCATCAGGATCGCCCGCTTACTCCAGCAGAGCGAGCCTACCTAGTGGGGAAACCGCTCGAGCGCGTGTTAGACCAGTGGCTGCCAGACAAGAAAGCATCCTTTCTTACTACCTTTTTCAAAAACTACGAAAGTCTTTCTCATCTCTGCAAGCCGTATGAAGGAGTCATCCCATTGATCCAGAGCCTGCACGATCAGGATTATAAACTCGGGATTGTTTCTTCGAAAATAGGAAAATATGTAAAAGCAGAAATGGAGTCAACCGGTCTGCTCCCATTCTTCCAAGAATTTGTTTGTGTCGACGATGTGAAAAATCCGAAACCAGACGCTGAGCCAATCCATGCGATTATGGACCTGATGGGCGGGGTTGACCAGAACAAATGTCTGTTTATCGGTGACCAATGGTCAGATATGAAAGCTGCTAAGAATGCAGGAATTACAGGAGTCGGCGCCACCTGGGGAGAAGGCGAAGCGGCCAAACTGCTCGAACACGGAGCTAAATACATTCTAACGGAACCGCACAAGCTCTTTCATCTCTTACAGGTAAAATTCACACATGTTTCTTAAACCAAACGAGACTTATGTAAACGGTGGGGATCCTTCCCACTGTTCATACTGCTCTCATACCTCTCTGTACAACACCTCAAACTTCTCTTCGATCATTTTCCAGCCATCTTTCCCTCTTGTTTATTAAGTGTACCAAGATTCGGACTACTATCATTAGTAAAAAATTGCTAATAAACGTGTAGATCCAGTTCCATGTATTGTATTCAATCAAATCTGTATATCTTTCCAATAGAACCTCAACAATGGTTAAAGCAGTGGTATACAATGCACATTGAAGAGCTATGCCGATATACCTTGAATGACGTGTTGTCTGAAAAAAGTACATGCAGACAACTGGAAAAAGAACATATTCGTAAAGAATACTGACTTCGAAATATTCACTTAAAAATCTAACGGGATATCTCAGCATTTTTTCTTCTACAACAAAAACGCCAATAAACGTTGAAAAATAGGCACTCAACAAGAAAACTAATAGCGTGTCTTTAATAAATGGTTTTCTTACACCGAAAAATAATAATACAACTCCGATTAGAAGTAATGTCCACAAAATCGCCTTATCCATAAAAAATTCGCCTCAATTATTAATTTACTCTTAATTAGTATGACCAAATTCCTGTTATTTACATTTCTCCTATATAAAAAGCCGATTGATCAAACGTTTGTTTAAAAAATCTTTTTCCCAAAAACTTGTAGTAATCTGTCCATTTCCTTCGTCTATTTAATAGGGAGACAAAAAGGAGGAACTGAATTTGATTACGATTCGAGATTTGAAGCATGAATTTGTGATTGGTAAAAAGAATAAAAAGCAAGTCATTCCCGTCTTAAATTCGGTCAATTTACATATAGAAGAAGGCGAGATTGTAACAATCCTGGGAAGAAGCGGCTCAGGAAAATCAACGCTTTTGAACCTGATTAGCGGCTACATGAAGCCGACAGCAGGCACGATACACATCTTGAACCAGGATGTGACCAACCTCTCAGAAGGGGAGTGGGCGGACTTTCGCCTGCAGCATATCGGCTTTATTTTTCAAAGCTTTCAGCTCATCCCCAGTATGACGGCATTTCAAAATGTAGAGCTGCCCCTAAAAATGAAGGGAATGGAAAAAACTAAGCGCCTCGCTAAAGTTGAGGAAACATTAGAAAAAGTGGGACTTGCTGAGTTCGCAGGCTTTTACCCAAGTGAGCTCTCTGGCGGACAGCAGCAAAGGGTCGGGATTGCCCGTGCCCTTGTAGGAGAACCAAAAATCATTTTAGCCGATGAACCGACAGGAAGTTTAGATGTAGAAACGGAAAACGAATTTTTAACATTAATCCATCAGTTAAATCAGAACGAAGGCATTACTTTTTTAGTCATCACGCATGACAGAGAGGTAGCTAAGATTGGCCATCGAAGTGTGACGATTGCGAACGGAACGATCAGCGAGAGCGGGGGCGAGAAACGTGCGATTCAGAGATAAATTTCAATTTGTACGAGAAAATATGAAAAAGAACAAAACCAGGGTGTTTATGACGATTTTAGCAACCGCGATGGGCTGTGCGTTTTTAATCGTACTCGCGTCGGTCGGGTTTGGCATTCATAAATCAATTATTGAAGAAATTACCCAAGGACGGCTTACAACCGAGATTGATATACACGGAAAAGTAAATGGCAGCACAAGCTATATGACAGATGAAGATGTCGCGTTTTTTGAGGGAATCGATGGGGTAAAAGCTGTCACCACACATAAACGCGTTGAGAATGAAACCACCTATTCAATCGGCGACTATACAGGCTTTGGCGAAACGATGGTCGTGGATTATGAAGCAGAAAAGGCTTCAAACTTTGAGCTGGAAGAAGGACGCTTACCGGAAGCAGCCAACGAAGTAGTCGTCGGTTATAACTTTCCGGGAAATTTGCGTGACCCAGATCAGGAAATTTCTGAAGAAGATCAACAACTAACAATGGAAGAAATCGAGAAAAAGTATGGATATCCAGAATCGCTCCTTGGAAAAACACTTACTTTAACAGTTCCACAAACGATTGATGGGGAAAGACAGGAAGGAACCTTTGAAGTGACTGTCGTTGGCGTGGCGAAAAAACCTACGCGTGAATGGATGATGGATATGCGAGTCCTCATCTCAGAGGAAAAATTAAATGAGATTGAGGAGTTCACCGGAACAGCCTTAGGCCGGTTCATCGACCCAATGATGTCAGAAGAAGAAATCGAGCAATTAAAGCAAACAACAGAAAGTCATTATAATGAAGTAAATGTGTATGCGGATAGCGCTGGAGCGGTCAAATCGATTTCAGAAGAAATCAAAGAAGCGGGTTATTACACCTATTCGATTGCGGATGAACTAGATCAGGTCGACCTTTTCTTCGCAGTTGTAAAAATAGGACTCATCCTAGTTGGAACCATTGCCGTCATCATCGCATCAATCGGGATTTACAACACGATGTCAATGGCAGTCACCGAACGGACCCAAGACATCGGTATCATGAAAGCAATCGGCGGCCATCCGAAAATGATTAAACAAATCTTTCTAATCGAAAGCACCTATATCGGTTTAATGGGCGCACTTTTTGGAGTTATCACTTCGTATATCATCAGCATTGCCGTCAATAAGCTTCTGCCGATGGTCATCACGAATGTACTTGAAATCGGTGCAGGTGAAACCATAACGTTCTCTTATATACCAACCTCACTCACTGTCATCTGTGTAGCCATCAGCTTACTAGTTGCCATGATTTCAGGACTCAAACCCGCCGTCAAAGCAACCAAAATCGACGTAATCAAAGCACTAAGAAGAGATATTTGAAACAGAGGGACGGTTCTTGCGTTTCATGTAAGGAACTAAAAGGTAATTGGGCCATTTCCGGTGGAAGTGGCCCTTTTTTATGAAAAATCAGGGTAATTTTTGATTGAAGAGTATAAAATAACCGAACATACCGATGGATAACCGAACTCAAGGGCCGTTTACCGAACTCAGAGGCCAGTTAACCGAACTCAAAGGATCAATAACCGAACTCAGGAGAAGCTAAGCGAACTTAGATGGCAGTTAACCGAACTCAGATGCGGATAACAGAACTTAGATGGCAGTTAACCGAACTCAGATGCGGATAACAGAACTTAGATGGCAGTTAACCGAACTCAGATGCGGATAACAGAACTTAGATGGCAGATAACCGAATTCAGATGTGGATAACAGAACTTAGATGGCAGTTAACCGAACTTAGATGCAGATAACAGAACTTAGATGGCAGATAACCGAACTCAGATGCGGATAACAGAACTCAGATGGCAGTTAACCGAACTCGAGCGCGGATAACCGAACTCGGAGAGACCCGGACTTTGAGGAAAGACATAAAGGAATAAAGTGCCGGTTAAAAAGTTACAAATTTCCCCATATCCCAGCAACACGCCAAATTAAACAAACGTTTGCTTAAACCTCCCAAAAACAAAGCAATTTCAATGCCTCACTCAACTTCCAACCCCGTAAATCCTGTCAAATAATCGGGATCCTTTACACAAATATAACCTTTCTATTTGGGAAACCATGGTAAAATAATGAAAAGGGGGAATCAAGATGGCAGAAATAATTGTTATTATTGCATTGGTAGCGATTTTTGTATTTCTATTCATTGTTGGGGTCAGTAGTCAAAATAAGAGTACTAAACGGAGATACCGCAATGATACTGACTCTTCGTCTACAGGCAGTTTCTTTTGGAAAGATTCCGCAGACGGATTCGATGGATCCGGAGGAGGAGACGGTGGTGGCGGCGGTGGAGGAGAGTGACCTCCGCGCCAAGCCAAAGTAAACGTGGTCAACCGCTTGCACAATCCATCGCTCGTGCAACCCCACACGTCAGCCTACCGCTCACCGCTCACCGCCTACCGCTCACCGCCCACCACCCACCACTCCACAAACATCCAACCCTAAAATTCCATCTTAAACCCCATCACCTGATGAACCCCTACATAAGACCGCAGCAAGTCCGGATATCTCGCATACATATGGGCATACCGAAACCCATTGCCCTTAGCCAGGATATGACACCACTTCGCTCCGTCCTCTTCACTCGCGACTAAATAAAAGTCATCAAGCACTCCACCCGTCTCAAGCTCCGCAGCATTCAGATTAAAATCCCCAGCAATCAGCACAATATCATCTGTCGCGCCTGCTGCTTCCAAAAACAAATCACTTCGTTGAAAAATCTCAACCGTCTCAATCAACCCGATTTTACAGTTAACCTCCGACAGCACCCCAGCAAAATCCTTTTTCAATGACCCGTGCAAACTAAACAAATGAACAGTCCGGCCATCGCCAACCAGCTTAAACCTCTTATAAACTGGCCACCTCATATACAAGGCTAAATGAGTCAACGCCCCTTGTTCAAATGGATCACGACCCCTGATCCACTGCATAATATGTTCATTTGAATACGGATCACAATTCACATGGACACTCGCCCCATCAGCTGCTACTCGCTTTTCATCCCAGGCCCACAAATAAGATTTGTTTTTCAGTAAATACTGCGGCTGGGCATCCGCGACTTCTTGAATATACTCGGTCTGATACGATAAGCCTTCCGCGACTTCCTTTATCTCTTTATGATCGCCGCCTGCCTCTTGAAACACCATCACATCCGGGAAACCAAAAAGCTTCATTTCTCTTGCCACATCATCCAAACTCCATTGAAATCCGTCTTTTTTTCCGGTTTCTCCTCCTGGATTCCAGGAATATAAAACAAAACTAGCCATCCCCCATTACCACACTCCCTGATGAAATTAGCCAAAATTAAAGTACTCGCCAACCCTCGCAAATATTACCATGAATTACCTTACATAAAAAATTGGGAAGAAAGAACCAATTCAAATTTCGCAGGAATAATAAATTTTCACAAGGAATATTGGTAATGTGTACCAATTATTGGAGGGATCGAACCATGTCTGAAGTGGTATTCAAAGATCTGATCACTGCGATTAAAACATCAGTTGTCGAAGCAAGTGATATGGTTGCCAGGAAGCAGGTCGAAAATTTTCAAAGCTTGTATTTTCAAAAAGACGGGACTCCCAATACGGTGAAGATGCGTTTGCCTGCCAGCAAGTTTGAGGGGGAAGAACCGAAGGAAATCGAAGTACCGCTAATTTGTATTGCACCTACCTCATCCTTCAAGTTAAAGGAAATCTCACTTGATTTCAGTGTGGAATTTACTGAACTATTCGGTCCATCTGAGCGAAACGGGAAAAATGAGTCCTTACATGCGAGATTGGTAGCAGGAAAACTAGAACACCCGAATACGGCTAACATATCCATCAAAATCGAAGGAAGTGATCCGCCCGAAGGTGTTCTGCGAATCAATGATTACTTTACTAAATTCTTACCTTAAGGAGATGATGAAAAATGGCAAATGAGCTAGTAAACATGGGAGAACAGTTTGCAGGACTACCAATCGAAACGCTCATTGCAACACCACTGAAGGCAGCATCGGACACACAAGTGCTGCTCGCAAAATCAACGTATGACTTTATCAAAACAGTAGGGTTTGATCAAAACGATCAGGTCAGAACCGCGAAGTTCGCATTTAAGCGAACCAGCATCGATCCCATTGATCCAGCCCAAACAAAAGAAGAAGAGGTCGTCATCGACGCACCATTCCTATCACTCGTAGCGATTCCTAATTTACAAGTGGATTATGTGGACATTACGTTTGATATGGAAGTTAAATCTTCCTTTATGGATAAAAGCGGGTCACAATCAGAAGCGGGGGGAGAGCTCTCCATCAGCGGCGGCTACCCGCCATTCTTCTCAGGCAGCCTAAAAGTACATGGCAGTGTATCTACTTATAAAGAAAACGTCCGAACAAGCGACAACTCAGCGAAATACCATGTCGCAGTAAAAGCATCCAACGCCAAACCAAGCGAAACCCTGATGAGAATCATGGATTTAATGTCACAAGCGGTCATTCCTGCATCCAGTACGCCAGCTCCGAATCCAGCCTAATGGGAGGATCGAAAGCACGTGGATGATACCTTCGATTTAACCGATGTCGGGTATATAAAAAGAATTACAGTTGGCAACACAGATCCTACTAATCTAAAAGATGAATCCGTCATCGAACGGCAAATGGCTGAATTAAACTTCTGCCTGGAGAAAGATTTTCCGCGGGGAAAAATCGTTGGCCAAGAAAAAAACTTTCAAATTCTCCGGATTGGTGAGCACCAGGTAGTCTTACAATCTATCACATACCACATCGGTTATAAACGCCGCCCGGCAAGATTTGAAAATAGGTAAAAAATCAGCGGTCCATCAACCTTGAGTTGATGGACCGTTTTTGATTTAAACAAACGTTTGATTAAATCTACATAATGGTAAAAAGATATATATAAACAATTTAAATAAAACGCGTGCAACATTCATTATAATGAAAACGCTTAAAATATTCCTATTGTGCAAAATACATTATAATGTTACCATGTAAATGTAACGAAGTTTTAACTAAACATTATAATGATATTCTATCAATCAATTCTAGGCAGGTGATACCCATAAAATCTCTAGATAAAAACTCGAAGTTACCGTTGTACAAACAGCTTAAACTCTCACTTATGAAATTTATAGAAGATAATCTATCCGAGGGTGATTTCCTGCCCACTGAGCCTGAAATCGAAAAAATGTATGGTGTAAGTCGGATCACTGTACGAAAAACGATTGACGAGTTAGTTTCTGAGGGGATTGTAAAGAAGGTACAAGGGAAAGGAACCTTTGTTCAATCAAAAAAAATCACTCAAACCGCTGGGACGATCACGAGCTGGACAGAAGAAATGCGCCAAAAAGGTAAAGATATTCATTCAGAAAATACGGTTTTGTTTGAGATGGAGCCTTCTCGAAAAATGATTGAAGATCTTCAGCTGGCACCTAATGAAAAAGTGATATGTCTAAAAAGACTTCGTTTTGCAGACGGTGAACCAATTGCCATTATGATTAACTACATGCGTTCGAAGTTCCTCCCTGGATTTTTGGAAAAAGGATTGCAAAGAGAATCGTTGTACGAAACTCTTGAAGAGGAATATCACATAAGACTTGAAAAAGCACATGAAAAAATCCGGGCCAAAAATGCTACTGATTTAGAAGCGATTGATTTAAGGATTCCGCCGTACTCGGCGTTACTGCATTTAACAAGGGTATCTTATCTTCAGGATGGAACTCCTTTTGAAATAGTAGAAATGTATAATCGGGCAGACCGTTACGAATACCATATTGAATTATATGGAAGGAAAAAAATGAAAGCATTTGATACAAAGGAGAGTTAACCCTATGCTTACACTTACAGAAGGACTAATCGAACTTAATGTAGAGGTTGTAGATGCAGAAGAAGCCATTAGAATAGCTGGTCAACTTCTAGTTGATGAAGGATTAGCCGAGGAAAGATACGTAGACGGTATGGTAAAGGGTTATAAGGAAGTGGGTCCATACATAGTGGTGGCCCCAGGTATCGCTTTTCCACATGCAAGACCTGAATTTGGAGCAAAGAAAAAAGGGGTATCAATTGTAAGACTTAGTCATCCAATTCCATTTGGTCATCCGACAA
Organism: Bacillus oleivorans; assembly: GCF_900207585.1. GTDB lineage: Bacteria > Bacillota > Bacilli > Bacillales > JC228 > Bacillus_BF > Bacillus_BF oleivorans. Next base: position 379,327 of record NZ_OAOP01000001.1, read on the forward strand.
GCGATCCAATTTCACTAGTATGTGCACTTTGTGGGACAGATAGCACAAGCCATATCGAAATGCTTCAGGCGCTGGCTGAATTATTAAGAGACGAAGAGAAGCTACACACTATTTTGAATGCAAGCACTAAAAAAGAAATCTTAGACCTTATTTAATTTAAAACATGGGGGGTTTCATGATGAAAATTGTAACCGTTTGCGGAATGGGGTTTGGAACAAGCTTAATGCTGCTTATGGATATTCAGGCCATAGCAAAGAGTCATGGTTATGAAGTAGAGGGAGAAGCGGTGGATTTAGGTTCAGCTAAAGGAAAAGAATGTGACTTTATGGTTGCATCTAGTGAGATTTCTGCTGAATTAAGTGAAGAATCTGTAGACGTCATTTCAATCAATAATTTGCTAGATAAAAAGGAAATAGAGGAAAAAGTTATGCCTGTCATTGAAAGGATCTCTAAGGGGAGGTAGATCTGTATGTTAAATATTATAGTTTCTATATTAAGTAACCCGTCTATTATTCTAGGGATCATTGCGTTAGTAGGTCTGCTTGCTCTTAAGAAATCTGCGTCAGATGTGATTAAAGGAACACTGAAGACAATTTTTGGATTTATTATATTGCAACAAGGGGCTAATATCATCGTAGGGGCACTTATTCCCTTCAGTACAATGTTTAACGAGGCATTTGGTTTAACAGGAATTGTGGCTGAAGATAACGCGCTGGTTGCAGCAGTTCAAACAGTACTTGGAACTGAAACTGCGTTGATTCTGCTATTCTCATTTTTGATCAATTTATTGATTGCTAGAGTAACAAAATGGAAGTATATCTTCTTAACAGGTCATATGATGTTTTCATTTGCTGGGACAATGGCTATTGTCTTTGACCAAATGGGATTATCAAGCACAGTGACAATTGTTTTAGGTTCTATTATTCAAGGTATTTCAATGGTGTTATTCCCAGCTATATCTCAACCAATTGTACGAAAAATTACAGGTAATGATAACATTGCATTTGGCTTCTGGGGAAGCTCATGGATTAGCTTATCTGGTTGGCTTGGAGGGAAACTCGGTAACAAAGAAAAGTCTTCTGAGGATGTAAAAGTACCAAAGTCACTAGACTTTTTAAAAGATATGAGTGTTCTAATGGGAATCGTAATGATTGGCATCTATGTATTAACAGCAATATTTGTTGATAAAGAAACGATGAATGAGATTTCCGGCGGAACGAACTTTGTCCAATTTTCATTTATGAATGCATTAACGTTTGTGGCAGGGATTCTGATCCTTCTCCAAGGTGTTCGAATGTTTCTTGGTGAAATTGTACCGGCCTTTAAAGGAGTAGCTGAAAAAATTGTCCCTGGGGCAAAGCCTGCATTAGATGTCCCAGTCTTCTACTCTTTTGCACCAATTGGAGTAACAATCGGTTTCTTAGCAGCATTAGTTGGTAGTTTACTAGTAACTGCTTTTTCAAGTCTGCTTCCAGTTGTTGTTTTACCATCGGTTATTGGACTGTTTTTTATGGGTGGTGCTGCTGGTGTCTTCGGAAACGCCATGGGGGGACGCCGCGGAGCGATTATTTCTGGATTCTTCCTCGGAGTTTCATGGACATTACTGGTGGCCCTTGCTTATCCATTAGTTGACATGGAAGCATACGGAGTTAGCGGACTGTGGTTCGCATCACCAGATGCCATTATTGTTGTGGTACTGATCAGATTAGCTGGTGCATTATTTGGAATTCCATTATAGAAACGGGAGGGGAACGCATTCCCTTCTCTATTCATACAAGATGAAGGAGGACTTTAAATGGGAAAAGTCAGAACAGTATTAGGAGACATTGAAGCAAAGGATCTGGGGTTTACTTACAGCCATGAACATTTATGGGCTTGCCCGCCTCCGAGTCAAAAAGATCGTGATCTGGAACTGACTGATTACGAAGCATCTGTAAGTGAATTACTAAGGTTTAAAAAAGCAGGTGGACAAACACTTGTGGAAGCTTCTACACTAGATTACGGCCGTGATGCATCTAAAATGAAGCGTATGTCACTGGAAACGGGTGTTCATGTGGTTGCAACCTCAGGCTTTAATAAACATATTTATTTTCCCGCTTGGGTCGAGGCGCTTACGATAGAAGAAATTCAAGGAAAATTAGTTAGAGACATTACAATTGGAATGGATGGTACGGATGCAAAGGCTGGGTTCTTAAAGTCAGGTTCCTGGGATCAACTTATTCATCCTCTAGAAGAAAAAGTGACAAGAGCTGCCGCTAGAGCTCAAATACAAACGGGTGCACCTGTTTGGCTTCATACAGAAGCGGGGACGATGGGTGAGGAAATGCTTACGATTGTCGAAGAAGAAGGTGTCGATCTGACAAAAGTGGCAGTCGGCCATAGTGATCGTAATGCAGATCCTTATTATCATCTTCAGCTTGCAAAAAGGGGAGCATATGTACAATTTGATGGAGTAAGTAAAATCAAATATTATCCTGACAGTACCCGTGTAGAACTAATTAAAAATATGATTGAAAATGGATTTGTAAAACAGCTCCTCATATCAGCTGATATGGGGCGTAAATCTTACCTGCATGCTTATGGCGGCGGACCTGGTTTTGAATATATCATTAAAAAATTTATTCCGCGTTTATTAGATGAAGGAATTAGTAAAGAAGATATTCATACTATTTTTTTTGAAAATCCTGCCCGCTGGTTAGGGCAATTCTAACATTGATAAATATTAGTACGTGAGCTAATGAAGGAAATTGGGAGTTGAATAGCATGGCAAAAGTAAAAGAAATCATCAACATGACAAGGGACGAAGTGGCCGCAGCTATTGAAGAATTCCCTGTCGCCATTTTGCCTTTAGGTGCAACCGAGCAGCATGGGCATCACCTTCCATTAGGTGTAGATATATTTCTGGCTGAAGGACTATCAAAAAAAATATGTGAAAAAACGGGTGCTATCCTATTACCTTCGTTGCCATTTGGTTACTCATGGGTATGGCGTGATATACCGGGAACTGTATCCTTGCAGCAGCATCATGTAGAAGCTGTCATTAAAGATATTGCACATAGCTTAAACCGTTATGGAGTCAAGACATTAATTCTTGTGAATGGACATGATTCAAACAATTCAAGCATGAAGTATGCAACTAGAGAGTTACAAGATGAAGTAGAGATGGATATGATCTACTTGTTTTATCCAGACATTCAACATGTAATGAAACAAAATTGTGACTCGGAAACCTGGCATGGAATGATTCATGCATGTGAATTTGAGACATCGCTCATGCTTGCCCTAAAACCGGAGCTAGTAGATATGTCTAAAGCCGTGAAGGAGTATCCAGATCAGCCCCCATTGTATGGGAAGTCTACTATTTCACTTGGAGACTTAAGTAAAAGTGGTGTATTTGGGGATGCTACTCTTGCAAGTAAAGAAAAGGGAGAAAGGCTCCTTCAGACATTTATAGATAAAATGGTAGAGTTAGTAAAACTTGCTACAAGGGATATTAAGAAATAAGTAAAAATGAGTAAGGACCACGCTGATTGAGTTGTGGTCCTTTTTTCATTATGGAGGTTTTCCTATTAATATTGGATGTTATTCTTGATTGCTTTCCAGAATTCTTTTGCTATTGCTTTGTATCCTTTTACATTCAAATGATTATCTTCTGGGTTCGGCATATATTTCTCAAAGTGTGGATCTATTCGGTCTCCAGTCGGTACATACGTATCACCATTCGCTTCTGTACGCTTTTCAATTTCTAAGTTCAGTGCGTCTAATAATGGAACTAAAAACTCTTGAACTTCCTCTGGGTAGTATGCAAAAGCATTATAATATCCCATTACATAAACTTCGACGTCAGGATTCAGTTCATCGATAGTACTAAGTATTGTTTGTAAATTTTCACTTGCAATGGTAATTCCTTCGGATGCAGTGGATGGATCAGAAAGGAGTCTTTGGAACAAGTCATTTGCACCAATCGTAATGGTAATATGTGTAGCTTCCTTTATTTCCTGCTGTATGACGTTGTTGTCTTTCAAGTCATTTTTTAATTGATCCGAAGTGTAACCGGAAACAGCAAAATTATCGTAATCTACCACATCATAATTTCTACTTTCAAATTTATTCATGAGATAATCTGGATAGCTGAGGTCATACGAACCATAGGGTGTCATCCCGGCTGGTATGGAATCACCTAACGCTACATATTCCACATTCCGCTCGGATGGAAGATAAGCAAACGTTACTGAACTGGTCGAAAAAAGCGCTCCTACAATCATCAAACTGAATATCAATTTTTTCATTTAAATAAACCTCTCTTTTCGGATATCATTCTTAAATACAAGTTTATTTCACTATCATTTTTACGAAAGCGTATAATTTAATTACCTCCTCATTTAGACGATTTCATGTATTCATTATATAAACACTGCTGCTTTGAATCCTGTCATTCCGTGCTTTTACTGAACAGGTACTTTAAACCTGGGATCAAATCATGTACTATCTTTAATTCCAAAAGCATTTTGACATTAGTTTACCATTTTCAGGATACAGGGCAGGTTGGAACTTAATAGGTGTCGAATATAATCATGTCTATCTAAAATGCTAAATCAAATTCGTATTCAAGTAATTTAACAAGGATCAAAGAGGTGATAAAGTGTGGACTGGTTGAAACGGATGGAAGACGCTTTAGAGTTCATAGAGAGTAAGATGAACGAACCGCTTGATATTGAGGCGATTGCGAAGGTTGCTTATTCATCCCCCTTCCATTTTCAACGGATGTTCTATATGTTGACTGGAATGACCGTAGGCGAATATGTACGAAAACGCAAATTGACCTTAGCTGCACAAGAATTGGCCGTTTCCTCTGCTAAAGTGGTTGATGTAGCTTTGAAATATGGATATAATTCGCCGGAATCCTTCGCCAAAGTGTTCCGTAAAATCCATGGAATTTCACCTTCAGAGGCGCGGAATTCGGGCGTTTCATTAAAAGCTTTCCCCCGCATTTCGTTCCAACTTACGATCCGTGGAGAAAAGGAAGTGGAGTATAGCATAGAGGAAAAAGAGGCGTTTAACGTAATTGGTAAATCCGCCACATTAACATGTGGGAGTAAAGGCCGCACCCGACAATGGTTTTGGAGAGAATGTCAGCGGGACGGGACACTCACGAAAATAGATTACGAGGAAACAGATACGCCTTTACTCGGCATAACGTTGAATTTTAATGATAATTTTACATATATGATTGGCAAGAAAAAAGAGACAGCGGTTCCTGCGTCTGGATTAACACTGCAAAAGATACCCTCCTCCAGCTGGGCTGTCTTCCCATGTACTGGACCGCTTCCCGAGGCAATTCAGAATGGATTCCGTCAAATTTATCAAGAATGGTTTCCAGCAACAGAATATGAGCATGCCGGACTACCTGAAATCGAGGTTTATACCCCAGGTAAGTCTGAAGCTGAAGGCTACAGATCCGAAGTGTGGATTCCCGTTATGAAAAGATAATTCTTTCTGTTAGGTTAAACAGTTGGAAAAAAGACCTTTTACTTACCTTAGGTCAAAGTATGGTTGTCATTGTTTTGTTCCCACAAGGTTTATGGAAGGTATAAGCTTAATCTCTCTTTTAAACCTTCTAGGACTTCTTCGGGTACTTCCCTGACCTTGATATCTCTACCTAGGAATAGTAGCCAATTTGTTATTTGGGTCAATTCTTCAGGATTGTTAACATTGATAAAAGTCTTTAGAATAGCTGTGGTTTGGTAAGGATTCGTATAGGAAATTGAAACTTTTAAAGGATGGTATTTTTTGAACTGGGCAATCGCTTTTGGACCAAGTTCAAGGACAAGGTTGATTACTTCTTCCTGCTTACTTAGTTTTTCTAAAATCTGTTTCTTACTTAATCTTTTTTTCGTCGTGTAGGGTTCGACATCGATAAGATGGTCAACAGGAAAAATCTGCTTCTTTTCTTCCTTTATGTCAAAGCCCTCAATCAGCCAAAGGCTCTTTTCACGATAAAGGTGCAAGAGATAAATAGGATAAGACTTTATTACCTTGTCTTCTTTGATAGTAATCAATAAATAGCTATCCAATAGAAGGATTTGGATGAGTTTTTCTAACATGGGATGGGGGAGGTCTGTAAGATCAAGCAGGTCTGGATTATTGGGGTTGGTCCCTTCAAAAAGCAAGATTTGATTCAAAAGAACAAGGTCATCTTTTTGGTTTTCTGAGATGAGGTCTAGTAATTTTTCAGCTAAAGAATGACGATTTTTTAGATAGGGGAGTTGTTGATTTCTTGTGGCCATAAAGGCAATAAAAAGAGCTTTAACCTCATTATCGGTAAAGCGGACAACGGGCAGGACAGAGTTGGGCATGACAAAATAACCCCCATCCCTTCCAACTTCAGCGACAAGCGGCATTCCCATGGCTTCAATTTCTCTGATATCTCTAATCGCTGTCGAACGAGAGATGTTAAATTCTCGCATGATTTCAGAAATGGTAAAGTGAGCGCGGTTGTTGATATACCGCATGATGATATTAATCCGTTCAACTTTTTTCATCGGAACTCCTAAACAGTATCATTTTTTGACATGATTTATAGGTATTATAAACCCATCAAGTGATGAAGACAAATCATTTGAAAAATTTAAAAAAGGAAGGTTTTGAAAATGGCAGATTATACCCTAGAAGAAAAAGAAAGCTTCACTGTATTAGGTATTGGGACTGAACTTAAGAGCGATTACACAGACTACGCCGGCATAAATAAGGAAAAGGCGGACTTTTGGCAGGCAGTGAAACAGGACGGAAGGCTCGACACTTTAAAATCCATTGCCACAAATGAATACATTTTTACCGTGAACGAAGCGGTGAATAACAAGATGATGCATTATGCTGGCGTCATGACAGAGGAGTCGCTGCCAGAAGCATCAAGAGTTATCCAATTTCCTAAAGGCGAATACCTCGTTGTTAAAGGGGAAGCTAAGACAGCTGAAGAGTTGAGTAATATGCTTACTGGCATTGCCTTTGGTCAAGTCTTGCCAGAAGCAAAGAATTTCGCCTATGTTGGCGGGCCTAACGCAGCGGTTGAGATGGGGCAGCGAAACGGCTTAGTATTTGGTGAAATGTGGATTCCTGTTGTTAGGAAATAGGAGATAAAAGGCGGGATGGAAATGTCTCATATCGTTGATTTTAAAAATGTGTCTACGGCTGGTTTAGAGTCTTCACCAGTAGAAGAAGCGCTTGCTGGTTTACGTGCTAATGAAGCCCGTTACTTCATGACTAAATACAAGCATGAATTTACGGTTGTACCAGCGAGCGAGTCCTGCGAGACCCTTGATTATGTAAACCGAATTTTGAAAGAAGAACGTGACATTAAGTTTGCGGCCAAACCTTTAGAAACGTCGCGTTTTCAAGTGGAAAATATCAAATGGGCCTACGTCTTCTATGAGGATGGCCTTGCGGTCAACGTTATGTATACAGTTGATGACCCTAAGAAGCGGGCCGTTGGTTTTAAGCTTTCTGAGGGGATGGAGGTACCAAAGGAATTAGAAGGGAAGTTTAAGTTTGCTAGGCAGAGGTCTAAGCTAGCTGGAACCATTCGGGGCTCGTTTTTTGTGATTAAAGGAGAATATTAGTAGGCAAACCCCAAGTGGGGAACCAGCATAATTGTACTTGATCATTCTTCTTCTTCCTTGAAATTAGTGAAAGCTATTTTCTAAATTAAGGTAAAAATAGCTTTCACTTGCTTGAAATCCCAATGGATGCTGCCATTCCGTGGTAACTTCTATTTTGCTAATAGGGGTTCAGGGTAAGGATGAAGAGAATGTGAAGGTTTTCACTTCAACCATAGGGTACCTTAGTTTGATAACAATTTTCAAAAAGCTTGGAGTATATCCAAGCTTTTTGAATAGAAATAAATAATCATTATTATTTTCCTAGAGTTGAAGAGAAGAACAACGAGCTGATTGCAGCTCATTTTCTTATGATGCATACGGGGAAGATTACTTTAAGAAGGAATTGTTGCTAAATTGAACGAATTTTATAAGGGAAAGTCTATGGTTGGTTATCCTTGAAGGAGAGATAATAATCGAAATATAATATTCCAATAAAAGATCAGGAGAAATAAACTAAAATATAACGTTATATATTTTGTAATTAGGAGGGGATTCGATGAAACTAGCTGAAGCATTAATTTTACGTTCTGATTATCAGAAAAGAGTTGAGCAGTTGAAACTTCGTCTATTTAATAATGTAAGGGTTCAAGAAGGGGACAACCCTAATGAGGATCCGCAGGTTATGATGGAAGAATTAACGGATCTCTTAGGGAAGCTTAAACATCTTATTCAAAATATCAATCGGACCAATTTACATACAAGTTTTGATAAAGAACAATCTCTTGCTGACGCACTGACTAACAGGGATTTAATTGGGCAGGAAAGAAAGATTTATAGTGAATTAGTTGAAAAAGCAACCATGCGACATGACCGATATTCCAGGACTGAGATTAAGTATGTTACAACCATTCATGTAAAAGAAACTCAAAAGTATGTAGATGAATTATCAAAGAAATACAGAGATCTTGATGTTAAAATACAAGAACTGAACTGGAAAACAGATTTATTAGAGGCGTAATCTAATAGAAAAATAAGTTGGTAGCGAAAATGAAAAGGCGAATACCAAACCTAACAACAGGTCAAAGTTGTAATTATAATGGTAAGGGTTTTGGGGTAACCCTGAGGTTCGAGTCCTCATATTACAACTTATACCCAGTAATGTAACAACATTACAACTTACTTATACATTTAACAACCTGGTATAGATTTTCGTTTCGTGAGGGTAGGGTAGGGGAAAAAAACAGTAATTCTGCGCAAAAATCGAGTTAACAGAGAGGCTTTAATCTTTAATGATTAAAGCCTTTTTACAAGGTTATCATGGTTGTGTTTCACAGATTTAAATGATGTAGTTTTGGCAACATGGTTATCAATCTTTATGAATTATTTCTCAAAGGGAAAATGATAAGTTCAAACAATTTGTTCCGCAGGGAAGCCGGATAGGTCAAGTAGGTACATTAAGTGAATGATGAGGAAGTTATGAAAGATTATTATAAACGGAACAATAATCAATAAAAGGAAGAATAGTATTTTTATTAAGCTCTATCAGTGCAGGATAGTTCAAGAACGATTTGTTACAAAAAAGGACAGTTACGATAAATAATCGGTAACTGTCCTTTTCCCTAATTTAATTATACCATTATTAACTAACCATTTTTAGTCTGTTTTTTATTTATTTCATTGTTAGTATTAATCTTTAATCAGATAAACAATTTTTGTCATACGATTCGTCTTGGTATTGAGCGATAAATGGGAGGGAAAGAAATGGAACCATATGTTCTGGAGTTTCGGGAGATTGATAAAACGAGTCAAATGGTGGTCGGAGGAAAAGGGAGTAATCTAGGTGAACTATCGAAGATTCGTGGAATACAAGTGCCAGAAGGATTTTGTGTTACGACAGAAGCCTATCAAAAAGCCCTCGAACAAAACAAAGCGTTTCACGCATTGTTGGATCAACTAACACTGCTAAAAGTAGAGGATCGAGATCAAATTGGTGAAATCAGCAGGGAGATTCGGAAAATCATTTTGGAAGTAGAAATTACTTCCGATGTTGTGAAAGCTGTTGCTCACTATCTCTCCCAGTATGGCGAGAACCAAGCTTATGCAGTTCGTTCCAGTGCAACTGCTGAAGATTTACCGCATGCCTCCTTTGCCGGTCAGCAGGACACCTATTTAAATATCATCAGAAAAGAAGCCATCTTACAACATATCAGCAAATGTTGGGCTTCCCTATTTACGGATCGTGCCGTGATTTATCGTATGAAAAACGGATTTGACCATCGAAAGGTTTATCTGTCTGTTGTTATTCAAAGGATGATTTTTCCACAAGCTTCTGGAATACTATTTACAGCTGATCCAGTTACCTCAAACCGCAAAGTGCTGTCGATCGATGCTAGCTTTGGACTGGGTGAGGCGCTTGTCTCTGGCTTAGTGTCTGCGGACAATTATAAAGTTCGGGAAGGTAGGATTGTGGAGAAGAGGATTTCCACCAAAAAGTTGGCTATATATGCACGAAAAGAAGGCGGAACTGAGGAAAAGGAAATTGAGCCGGGTCAGCAGAATCTATCTACACTTTCAGATAATCAAGTATTAGAGCTAGAAAGGATTGGTAGAAAGCTTGAGGCGTATTTTGGCTGTCCGCAAGATATCGAATGGTGTTTGGTTGATGATACATTTTATATCGTCCAGAGTCGTCCAATCACTATTCTTTTCCCCATCCCAGAAGCAAATGATCAGGAAAATCACGTCTATGTATCTGTCGGTCATCAACAAATGATGACCGCCCCCTTTAAACCATTGGGATTATCTTTTTGGCTGTTAACGACTCCTGCCCCCATGCGTAAAGCTGGTGGAAGGTTGTTTGTTGATGTTACACAAAATCTGGCTTCACCTGCCAGTAGAGAAATTTTATTAAATGGCATGGGAAAACACGATCCACTCATGAAAGACGCGCTTATGACCATCATAGAGCGAGGAGATTTTATAAAATCGTTACCAAATAATAAAAAAGAACAGAGTCCTGGTAAAAGCAATAAAGGTATGTCATCTGCGGGTTTTCAAGCACAAATCGAAAACGATCCGACAATCGTTTCTGATTTGATTAAGCGTAGTCAGACTTCGATAGAAGAATTAAAGCATAACATCCAAACGAAATCAGGATCAGATTTATTGGATTTTATTTTAGAAGATATCCAGCAATTAAAGAAGATTTTATTTGACCCACAAAGTTTGGCTGTGATTATGGCTGCTATGGATGCTTCATCATGGATCAATGACAAAATGAACAAGTGGTTAGGTGAAAAAAACGTAGCAGACACGCTTTCTCAATCTGTACCAAACAATATTACTTCGGAAATGGGTCTAGCATTATTAGATGTCGCAGATGTGATTCGTCCTTATCCAGAAGTAATTGGTTATTTACAACATGTAAAAGATGATACCTTTTTAGATGAACTGGCTAAGTTTGATGGTGGACAGGAAACCCAAGATGCAATAATTGCTTATCTTAACAAATACGGAATGAGATGTGCTGGAGAAATCGATATTACGAAAACTCGTTGGAGTGAAAAACCAACTACACTTGTCCCCTTGATTCTCAATAATATCAAAAACTTTGAGCCTAATGCCAGCAAGAGGAAATTTGAACAAGGGCGGCGTGTTGCCTTGAAAAAAGAACAAGAGTTATTAGAGCGATTGAAGCAATTACCGGATGGTGAACAAAAAGCCAAAGAAACAAAACGAATGATTGACCTAATCCGGAATTTCAGCGGGTTTAGGGAATATCCAAAATACGGCATGGTTAATCGCTACTTCGTTTATAAGCAGGCTTTACTGAAAGAAGCCGAACAACTTGTTCAAGCTAACGTTATTCATGAAAAAGAAGATATATACTATCTCACTTTTGAAGAACTTCACGAAGCCGCACGCACAAATAAACTGGATTACCAGATCATCAGCAAACGAAAAGACGAGTACAAACTATACGAAAAACTAACTCCCCCACGTGTTATCACGTCTGATGGTGAAATCATTGCAGGTCAGTACAAACGAGAAAATCTCCCAGCTGAAGCTATTGTAGGTCTACCGGTTTCTTCCGGAGTTATAGAGGGACGCGCTCGTGTCATCTTGAACATGGAAGATGCTGATTTAGAAGATGGAGATATATTGGTCACCGCCTTTACTGACCCTAGCTGGACACCATTGTTTGTATCCATAAAAGGCTTAGTCACCGAAGTTGGTGGACTGATGACCCATGGAGCAGTTATCGCACGTGAATATGGCTTACCAGCAGTTGTCGGTGTGGAAAATGCTACAAAACTGATAAAAGATAGGCAACGAATTCGCGTGCATGGAACAGATGGGTATATAGAAATACTATAATTCTTTACATTTAAATCATAAAAGAAGAGAATGTGAATTTGGAAAATCATTGACATTATGGTTCTTTACCCTGATTTTTTAAGTAACGTGTGCAAGAGTTAAAGAAAAGGGATTGCTGCTGCGATCCTTTTTTTCGACTTACGGTCAGAATAGTTGAAAAAGCAATAAGTTTACTTTGTGAAGGTTAAAAATAATTAAAGTAAAAGTAAGGAGAAAGAATAGTGCTCGAAACTTTATCTTTTATCGGTGATTGATTCAATATAATGATGATTACTTGGGGAATTGGTGGATCTCTTTTACTTAATTTTTATAAATTAATTGAAAAGTCTAATGATATAGATAATTTGGTGGATGAAAAGAATGCCAAGCAATTAATTCATACTATGACTAACTTAGGGAATTCAAAAGAAACTATACGAATTAAGCCTTTTAAAACAGAATATTTCTCTAAACATAGTATTGGTAAAGTATATATATAATGGGAGGGTTTGCAATCCAACATCAAGAAGGGATTTATAAATTAACATTTAATGAGGAGTCAATTGTAGACCACAAAAATATAAATGGAGTCGAAATTCCTTTATGTTCACTGGAAGATTGGTATGTTTTGTATTGGTTAATTCCTGACAAACGCGAAAAAGCAGATCTTATTGAAAATTATTTAAGAAATAAAGGTGTTAAGCATCCCAGATTGTTAGAAAAAGCGTTGGAGCAACCATTACCGTTTGAAGTGAAAGAAAGAGTTGATATTTTTGATATCAATCTTGTTTATGTCTGCTTGCACTTCTCAAACACCACATGTTCCCTACACTGGATATAACTTAAAAATAGGTGTCATTGGAGAACTACCAATAGAAGCTGTAAATAGTAAAATATCTTTTGAAACTTTATCTTTCAATGACTTAAGCAAAAGCAATGATAAAAAATTGGATGCCAATTTAATAATGGAAGAACATTTGTTAGAAGCTAGCAAACATAAGTATTCGCAAATATACACTGAATTACAGGTTCCTATCTTCTTTATTGGTACTCATAATTTAGCAGCTTTTTTCTCCGATGACATTGCTTATCATGAACAAGAATTTCAACCAGGCTTACCTTATGCAGTTGGTTATAGCAATGGAATAAATTATAGCAATGGAATAAATTATAGCTCTGGACTATATAACAGTAAGAAAACTGAAGAAACATTAGAACTTTTTTATTCTGACCTGTATAGATTCATTGAAAATAATGATAGAGTTTCAGCGAGTTAAAAGAAAAAACGAAGCGCAATTTTGTTTTTCATGTGGAAGGGGCAGGATAGTTCAAGAAGGTATAACCATTTGTTTTTGCGATTACATATTTTTTTATGAAAGAAAAGGAGATTTCAAGATGAAAAAGACCGTTTTATTTATTCATAGTGCTGGCCCACAGGATCCGGAGCACGGAAGCAGCAATCTGTCTGCGTATTTAGAAAATGAACTTAGGGACAAATATCAATTTGTTATACCAAAGATGCCTTCGCCAGAAAACCCAAAGTATGTACGATGGAAGGATCAGCTTGAAAAGGAACTCAATATGCTGAACGGGGAGGTAATTTTAATTGGACATTCGTTGGGTGGTTCGGTCTTATTAAAGTACCTTTCTGAAGAATCTTATAACCTAACTTTCTCTGGTTTGTTTATCATTTCATCACCATACTGGGGATTAGATAAAGATTGGCAGTCGAAAGAATTCACGCTTCAAAATAATTTTGAACAAAATCTCCCTGCTATTCCCCATCTGTTCCTTTACCACAGTCGTGATGAAGATATCGTACCTTTTAAACACCATAAAATTTATGCAGAAAAACTTCCACAAGCAACCTCAAGAGAACTCGAAGGTAGACAACATTTATTCCATAATGGATTACCTATACTAGTTAATGATTTAAAGAACGTGTAATTTTAAATTATATCGTTCTATGAAACTAAACTTCTCCTGCTCAGATTATTGAAAATCAAGTTATTATTATTTAATTTATTCGAACTAATGGTGAAGGCAGGTATGAGTAAAGATAAATAATCTGTGTGAATACATTATCTTGATGAAATCATAATTATGCTAACGAACAGTTTAGAGGAAGAAGGAAAAGATTAAGATAAATGCCAAAACAGGTAATTATGAGTTTAATAAAGAGATGATTAATAAAATTAGCCAGAAGTATTTCGATGAGGAGATTAGCTTGTATGCAAACATTGTTACTTTCAAGAACAGATGTAGAATCCTTATTAAATCCTTTAGAACTGTATCCAGCTTTAAAATCAGCCTTTGGTGAGTACTCTTTGAACCGTAATATACCTTCTCAAAGAGCGAGATCGATTTTACCTTATGAAAACACAAGTGCTATGATTTTGTTTCCCGGTATCAGCTCTAATATTCCTGCGTATACAGTCAAAGTCCATGCAAAGTTTCCATCCCAACCTCCCTCTATCAAAGGAGTTATTAACCTTCATGATATTGAATCAGGACAGTTATTAGCGATAATGGATTCTACATATATTACGGCTGTTCGTACAGGATTGTCAGGTGCCATAGGAACTCATTTGTTAGCAAGAAAAGATGCAAAAAAAATAGCTATAATTGGTGCGGGTGTACAAAGTAAACTCCAACTACAATCTCTACAGTATTTTAGGCAGATATCTAGTGTCTTTGTTTATGATACTGATATTGAAAAAGCGAGATCATTTGTTCAAGAAATGAAAGAAGAATATAAGACTCCTATAGTTGTTTGTAATAGCTTGGCAGTGGCTGTCAATGATGCAGATATAGTTATTTCAGCAACATGGTCAAGAGAACCTTTCTTATTTTCAAAAATGTTAAAGAAAGGTGTACATATTACAACGCTTGGGCCAGATGAACCAGGTAAATGTGAAGTTAGTGCAGAATTGATACAGAAGGCGATATTTGTTTGTGATGATCGTCAACTTGCGGTTCAAATGGGAGCTATTGGAGGAGTAGGATTATCGGAAGAAAACATACATGCAGAAATAGATGAGGTTATTTTAAACCAAAGACTAGGAAGAACAAATGATAATCAAATTACAATTTACGGATCTGTCGGGTTGGCTTTTCAAGATTTAGTAGCAGCTTGGTATGTCTATCAAAAAGCAAGGGAATTAAACAAAGGACAGCATATTAACTTTCTAGAGTAATCTCATCTTCAACTAAAAAAGCTTGAACCTGACTTTCTCCTTTTGATACATCTAGACCAACGACTGGATTCATTTATTTCTCCTCCTAAACTAGTAAATTGCCAGTAACCCCTAATACCTCCATGCAGTGTCACAGCTTCGATTGTTATACGAGATCTAAGTCCCAACCAGCTTCAATCATGTTTCTACAAGTAGGGGGCGAACGGTTTAGCTGACGGGGTCAAAGCCCCACGGGCAGTTACGTTCTACCCTGGCTACTGATATAATAAAACCATATAAATAATGGTCAACCAGAAAAATCTGGCTGACCTTATAATACGAAAGGGGCAGTTTAGTTTAAGTGCATTTCTTCACAAACTTATTGATAAGCCTATCCTTAAAACAACAAACGCATCAAATTAATTGACTCAATGCTTTTGTAACAAAATAGTCGCCTACTTTTTTTGCGAATTCGAGACCGTTTGTATTACTAATCATCATCTTGGTCGATCTAACATGAAAATCAAGGCCACCAAAAAATGAGCGAGTTCTTGGTCATCAATCCTTTCACCAGTTGTTTTTAAAATTATTTAGATCTTCTTGAGAATAATCACGTGTCCTTCACTACTTGGTTTGGTGCCATGGGAAATGGTGGACGTCTATCGTCAAATAAGGTTATAGCAAAGTTTTTTATGGACACACGTGACTTCAATCGTGAATGCGATTCGTGCCCTTTTGCATGAAGGGTCTGTTGACAACGATATCTGGATCGCGCTTGCCTGGTGCGTCGGCATCATGGTCATCGCTTACTTATTCGCCAGTAAAGCATTTAAACGCCAGTTAGGGTAAGTACATCATTATGGGATTAGCCAAATCAATAGTCAGCCGCTCCGTTAAATGTATTTGCTACACATGGAAGGCTGCTTAAATGCCGGTGCAACCCTCGATGAAATTAGAAAAGAATAACAGAATCCAAAGTAACGGATCAGGATATTTCAACAAGAAAGATCTGAAATAATACTTAAACCGCAAAGGTTATTATTAACTACCTAAGCGGTTTTTGTGTTTGCTAATTATAGCAGGATGTTGTTTTCCAGTTTGTGAAAGATCGTACTTAAAGTATCGGAGCAATTAGTTAAAGAGGACTTTTCCAATTTTTAACGAACTACCTATAATACCTTTTACAAAGATAGGGTGGTATTTATAGGGAAGCAAATTAAATTTTATATTGATGACCAAAATAAAAAAAATATAATCGAGAGACTACGGACCGCTGGTTGTGTTTTTGCAGAAGAAGAGGCTCGGCTCCTTATTTCTGAGGCACGGACATTGGATGCCCTCTCCACTATGGTCAATCTTCGAATTACAGGTACCCCACTTGAACATGTCATCGGTTGGGCGGAGTTCTGCGGTATCAGGATAGCAGTAGACCCAGGAGTCTTCGTACCCCGCCGCCGTACTGAGTTTCTCGTCCAAAAGGCAGTTGCCTTTTCTGTACCTGGAGCCATAGTGGTTGACCTTTGCTGCGGTACTGGAGCGGTGGGTGTTACGATAGCAAAAGCTCTGGGGTGTATTAAGTTGTATGCAGTAGACATCGATCCAACCGCTGTGCGCTGTGCCCTTCGCAATGTTACAACCCTAGGTGGTCGTGTATATGAAGGGGACCTCTATGAGCCACTACCTGCCAAACTGCGTGGAAAAGTCGACATCCTAGTTGCAAACGCACCTTACGTACCTACCGATGCAATCAAGCTGCTTCCCCAGGATGCACGTCTACATGAACCGAAGATGGCGCTCGATGGAGGAAATGATGGACTTGACATTCAGCGAAGAGTGGCACAAGAAGCATCCCTCTGGCTAGCTTCTGGAGGGCATCTATTAGTAGAGACGAGCGAAATGCAGGCACCTCAGACCTTTGAAATCTTCACCCAATACGGGTTAATCCCTCAAGTGACACACTCTGATGAATTGGACGCAACTATTGTAATTGGAACCAAACCCACCCCTTTAGAATAACTGTGGGAAGCTATTTATCTATTTTGTTATGCTCCTTTAGCCCTTTTAGCTTATCAAGAAAAATTTATATAATGATAGATATACACGTGATTATTGGGGAGGAAATAAATTTGAAACGAGTAGCTGTCTTTTGTAAAGGTTAAACTAATTCTTAAAAAGGGAGATTTATAAAAATGGCACTCTCAAAGAAAAATGTAAGAACTTGTAACAAGGGACATCAATACTATAAAAGTAGCGATTGTCCTACCTGCCCAATCTGCGAGCAAGAACGCAAGCCTGATAGTGGATTTTTTTCACTCCTCTCTGCACCAGCAAGACGGGCATTAGAACACAATGGAATAACCACTTTGCAACAGCTCTCAACATATAGCGAAAAAGAGATATTACAATTTCACGGTATGGGGCCAGCATCTTTACCTAAACTTAGGGCCGCTTTAAAGGAAAATGGGTTATCATTCAAAATGTAATAATATCTTCTTGAACGATCCTTCACTTAAATTTACAACGAATGATAGAGAACTTGGAAAATCTCCAAGTTCTTTTTAACGTATTTAGCGAAGGGCAATGTACCAGTATCGATTACGATGACGAGTGTTTCGACATTACTTGCACCCATTATGACGCCACTACTGTTATTGCAAAAGATAATATAACTAATTTAAGAGTTTAATCCTTTTCCAGTGATTCAATAATATTTTCATACATCATCTTATGCCCATAGTCATTAGGATGAAGCCCATCAGCTAGATATTTGGACGTTTCCATCCCCTCAAAAATGGAGTAGTTGTCAATTAAGTCAATATCGTTTTCCTGCGCTACTTGAGTAATAACGTTACATACTTCTTTCGTATCAAAACTATATACGTATGGATCATTATTTGCTGCAGGATTTGGACACATGAGAATGATATTTCGATTGGAATTCACTTGATCTACAAGAATTTCTAAATTCTTTTTGAATTCACCTGACCCTTTTTCTACCTCTTCAGCAATAATTCGATCGTTTGTACCGAGCTGAATGAATACATATTGATCTTCATCACTGATCGCAATTCCATCACCCATCGTATTACCATCTAAGTTGTTGGCTACATAACTCCTCGTCGTTGCGCCAATGATTCCTTGATTAGATATCTTAATCGTTTTGTTAACGATAAACCCGCCTATTTTTAAAGTCTGTTTGCCATCGGTATCATTCTTAACCGTTTTGATTTCAATTAAAGCGTCTTTTACATAGTCAAATGAGTGTGTGCGACGATTGTCGTAACCATCCACGCTTGTAGAGAAAACGCCTTCTGACACTCCATCAATAAACAATTCATAGTCCAAGCTATTTTCTGTGCTATCAAAGGACAAGGTGAATTCTTTCCCGGTATATCGAAATCGTATAAGCCCGTTACCGTCGGACACATCAAAGATTAATTGTTTACCTGAAACAGATTCTTCACTTCGCTTTACTTCTTGTAAGGCATCTCCATCTGTTCCAACTTCAAAATTCTCTCGGTCTGGGAAAATAATCATTTCTTGTTGGTACTCGACTACTGATTCTCCGCTTGGTGAAGCATCCCAGTTGGAAAACAAAGGCGTAGCATCATCCATGTACTGAGAACCGATGTAACGCTTAAATTTATTCACAAAAGATTGTGAGTCAAAATGATCTCGTCTATCAGACAAAGTACCATCGCGACCACTAGCATAATCTTCCGGATTTCCTGTTGCTGTCAAACCCCATGTAATCGAGTCCCCAATAAACTCGATACTCATATATTGTTCGAAAGGGCTTGATAAAGCGATATTCAATTTTTCAAGCTGACTTAAATTAGGATCTATTTTTTCTAAATGACTCTCTGCTTTTGTTGGTCTTATTGTGTTTCTTTTACTTTCACCAACTATCATAATGCTGGATAGGACTAGTATTGAAAGAAGAATACACAGGAAAAGTACTTTTTTATTCAAATGACCACCGCCGGAACATTTTACAAATATTGTATCAATGAATCGGTATATCTTCTATTAAATTAACTAAACTCAAAAAACATTGACGAATCCTGCCAAAACAGGTACCTTTTCCTTATACCAGTTAAGGAAGTGCACTTGATGTCGAAAAAGAAAAAATTGATCCTGACAATCGTATCAATATTGGTCGTTCTGCTAGGAGCAGCAGGAGTTTACGGATTTAATATATATCAATCATTAAAAGAAACAACTGAAACCATGCATACACCAATCGAAAGAGTCCAGCCTGAAAAAAGGCCGGAAAAAGTAACACTTGAAAAGAAGGATCCATTTTCCGTTCTATTAATGGGCGTAGATAAAAGAGAAAATGATAGTGGCCGTTCCGATACGATGGTTGTCTTAACCGTCAACCCAAATACGAACTCAGTAAAGATGTTAAGTATTCCCCGTGATACAAGAGTTGAGATTATTGGCCGGGACACGGAGGATAAAATCAACCATGCTTATGCATTCGGCGGCGTAGCGATGTCGATGGCTACGATCGAAAATTTCCTCGACATACCGATAGATTATTATATTGAAATAAATATGGAAGGCTTTAAAGATATTGTCGATGCAGTTGGAGGGGTTGAAGTCAATAATGCCTTTGCCTTCAACTATGAAGGCTACACCTTTGAGGAGGGAACGCTTCAATTAAGCGGTGAAGAAGCATTAGCCTACTCAAGAATGCGTTATGAAGATCCTAATGGTGATTTTGGCCGGCAACAGCGCCAGCGCCAAATCATCTCAGCCATTATTAAAAAAGGAGCAAGTCTATCTTCACTCTGGAATTACAGCAATATCTTTGATGCATTAGGTGCCAATGTAAAAACAAACCTTACTTTTGAAGAAATGGTCGATATTCAGCGAAATTACGGGTCAGCTGCGAAAAATATCGAGCAATATCAAATCGCAGGGAACGGACAAATGATCAATTCTATTTACTACTATATGGTTTCAGATGAGGAACGCGCAAGACTCCAAGATTTATTAAGACAGCATTTAGAATTAGACTAATCCAAGGTCAGAAGAACTTTCTTCTGGCCTTTTTTATGCCTAAAGAAACACTTTCGTGATTTAAAACAGTAGCTTACAATACTTTAACAGAATTTTGGAACAAAAGGGGTGGAATTATTAGTCATTGAGTCTTATAATTATGCTATTATAAAAATATGAAAAATTTGCCGATAGATGTCAAATTTGCCATCTTAGAAAGAGAGTGTATAAATTGGAAGAAACAATCAGTCTGCGAGAGATATTTGAAACCTTAAAGAAGCGATTCCTATTAATTGTATCAATCACTCTATTAGCAACGGTTGCTAGTGGAGTCATAAGCTACTTATTTCTAACACCGATATACCAATCTTCCACGCAATTACTTGTGAACCAAGAAAGAACGGATCAGCCTTTCTTAACTGCAAGTGATATTCAATCTAACCTCCAGTTAATCAATACATATAGTGTCATTATCAAAAGTCCAGCCATTTTAGATGGAGTCATTGAAGAGTTAGATCTCGATTTAACGACTTCACAATTAAATGAAAAAATACAGGTACAGAGTGAACAAAACTCACAAGTCGTTACATTATCAGTCGAAGATCCAGATCCATCCGTAGCTGCCGATATCGCTAACACAACAGCACAAATATTCCGAGAGCAAATTGTTATCCTGATGAACGTTGATAATGTAACGATTCTTTCGGAAGCGATTGTTAGTGATAACCCAGTCCAACCTCGTCCGCTGCTTAATATAGCAATTGCCTTTGTAGTAGGATTAATGGCCGGAGTCGGTATCGCATTTTTACTAGAATACATAGATAGAACAATCAAGACAGAGCAGGATATTGAAAAAATACTAGAGTTACCGGTGCTAGGAGTTATTACAACCATTGATGATGAAGATTTTGAAGAGCTGGGAATGAGAGCAGCAAGAAAGACAGAAACAAGAGGTGAGACCATTGGCGCTTAAAGGGTTTAAAAGAGAGAGAAAAAGATCATCTCAATCAAGAAGTTTAATTACGCATATTAACCCGCGTTCTCCAATTGCAGAGCAATACCGGACGATGAGAACCAATATTCAATTTACACAGGTCGATCAGACGATTCGTTCATTAATGGTTACATCATCAGGGCCAGGGGAAGGGAAATCGACAACAGTCGCCAATTTAGCTGTAGTTTTTGCACAACAGGGCAAAAAGGTTTTGGTAGTAGATGCAGACATGAGAAAGCCGACTGTTCACTACACCTTTCGATTAAATAATACATTAGGATTAACAAATATTTTGACCAAGCAAGCAACACTTGAAGAAGCAATCAACGATTCATTGATCGATAACTTATATGTAATGACAAGCGGGCCAGTTCCGCCAAACCCTGCTGAACTATTAGGATCTAGTGCAATGGAAAATCTGTTAGCAGAGTTATATGAACAATTTGATCTGGTTATTTTTGATACACCTCCCGTTTTAGCCGTAACGGATGCACAAATTTTAGCGAACCAATGTAACGGCACGATTCTTGTCGTAAGTAGTGGAAAAACGGAAATAGACTACGCAAATAAGTCTAAAGAGTTACTTTTGAATGCAAAAGGAAGGCTACTCGGGGTTGTATTGAACAATAAGAAGGATAAAAAGGGGAGCTATTATTACTACTATGGAGGAAAATAGACCTAATTAGACAATTTACACCCCTTTAATTGGCTGAACTTGCATGGTAAGATAGGCTTATGTTTTGGGAAAATTAGGGGGTAGAGGAAATGATTGATATTCATTGTCACATTTTACCGAATCTGGATGACGGATCGAAATCGATGGCCGAAAGCATCGGAATGGCTAAAAAGGCCGTACAAGAAGGGATTAACACGATCATTGCAACACCCCATCATAAGAACGGAAGCTATGAAAATACGAAACATTCGATCCTTGAACATGTACAAGCCCTAAATGATGTACTTGTACAGGAAATGATCCCACTAACGATTCTGCCTGGACAAGAAGTAAGGATTTATGGTGAAGTACTCCATGATTTTGAAAAGGGAGAGATCCTTACATTAAATGACGGGGGAAATTACTTATTTGTAGAATTTCCATCTGGCTCGGTACCTAGGTTTACGGAAAAGCTTTTATATGATATTCAGATGAGAGGTCTAACCCCAATCATCGTTCACCCTGAGCGGAATCAAACTTTAATTGAAAACCCTGAGATGTTGTATCAATTCGTTAAAAAAGGAGCCCTAACCCAAATAACTGCAGCGAGTATCACAGGGCATTTTGGGAAAAAGATTCGAAAGTTCTCCCTCGATTGTGTGGAAGCGAACTTAACTCACTTTATTGCCAGTGATGCACACAATACCCATAATCGAACATTCTTAATGAGGGAAGCCTATCACGTTATCCGTGAGGAATTTGGACAAGATTTGGTATTCCTTTTTAGGGAAAATGCACAGTTGTTAGTAGAAGGAAAAACAGTGTTTAAAGAGATACCTGAACGGATTAAGAGGAAGAAGATTTTAGGGCTTTTTTAACGGGAAAGTCACAATCTTCCTGATTAAATATCTTGAATACAAAATATAGGATAATATCCTACATGAAATCACAGAATCACATCGGTGATGCCTCCTGACCGCTATCAAAGGAGACACTCGGCCATACCGTGGGCGGAATACCATGATTTCGCCTTAGACGCCCGTTGTCAAGGGTATGGTGTGAGGGCGGGTTAGATGCCCATACATTTTTAATAGTTCTAAATACCTAACGAAAGCGTATGAATGGCGTACGCTTTCGTTAGGTATTTATTTTCTAAACAAAAAGAAAGGGGGAACATTCATGACCTATCAAAAAAGAATGTCATTATTAATTTTGCTAGATTCTATTATTGTCTTAACATCGATTTACGTAAGCTATTTTTTATTACATCCTTCTTTAAGTGTATTTAAGACACCTACTCTGATAATCAGCTCAATCGTGATTCTTTTTAGTCATCATCTTTATGCTTGGGTTTATCGCCTCTATAAAAAGGCTTGGGAGTATGCAAGTATTCCCGAACTGCTTGCAATCGTTAAGGCTATTTCTTTCTCTATAATGAGTGCTGCAATCATTCAACTAATCATAGATGCTGATATTTATATTAGAGCTCTAGCCATCACATGGATGTTACATGTATTGTTAATTGGCGGATCTCGGTTTGCCTGGAGAATACTTCGGGATCGGATTATTCATATGAATCATAATAAAAAACGAACGCTTATTATCGGCGCGGGTTCTGGCGGCTTAATGGTAGTTAGGCAATTAATACATAACAAAGAAGCGGAATTAAAACCAATCGCATTTATTGATGATGATCCAAATAAACAGAGATTAGAATATCTTGGCTTATCGGTAGTGGGAACTACGAAATGGATCAGACAAGTGGTTGAACAATACAAAATTGAACATATTATCATTGCGATTCCTTCCCTAAATAAAAAGGAACTTAATCGTATTTTTCAAGAGTGTTCTACAACAAAAATAAAAACACAAATTATGCCGATGATTGAGGACATCGTAACTGGTAAAGTATCGGTTAACCAATTTAGAGATGTACAGGTAGAGGACTTATTAGGGAGAGATCCCGTTGAGTTAGACCTGAAGAGCATTTCAAAAAGTATTACAGATAAAACAATCTTAGTCACCGGAGCTGGAGGGTCGATTGGATCAGAAATTTGCAGGCAGGTTTGTCGTTTTAACCCTAAGAAAATTGTATTACTTGGACATGGGGAAAACTCCATCTATGAAATTGATTTGGAGTTAAGGAATCAATATAAAGATAAATTTCAAATTATCCCAGTTATTGCGGATGTTCAAGATCGGGCGAGGATCTTTGAAGTAATGGAAGTACACAAACCAAACATGGTTTATCATGCTGCTGCTCATAAGCATGTTCCGTTAATGGAATATAATCCAAAGGAAGCAGTAAAGAACAATGTAATTGGAACGAAAAATATGGCAGAGGCTGCGGATACAT
This sequence comes from Bacillus oleivorans, assembly GCF_900207585.1. Lineage (GTDB taxonomy): Bacteria > Bacillota > Bacilli > Bacillales > JC228 > Bacillus_BF > Bacillus_BF oleivorans. The sequence goes on from NZ_OAOP01000001.1 coordinate 403,466, forward strand.
TTGGCGTCGTTACGTTCGTCTTAATTTCATCTGATAAAGCCGTAAACCCAACAAACGTGATGGGATCAACAAAACGAATTGCGGAAATGGTGATTCAAAAAATGGATCAGGTCAGCAAAACCAAGTTCGTGGCAGTGCGCTTTGGCAATGTCCTTGGCAGCCGAGGAAGTGTTATTCCATTATTTAAAAAGCAAATCCAAGAAGGTGGACCGGTTACAGTTACTCATCCAGAGATGACGCGCTATTTCATGACAATCCCAGAAGCATCCCGTCTCGTAGTGCAAGCGGGTGCATTGGCACTTGGCGGGGAAATCTTTGTGTTGGATATGGGTGAACCAGTTAAAATTGTGGATCTGGCGAAAAATCTTATCACACTCTCTGGCTATTCAATAGAAGAAATCGGAATTACCTTTTCCGGAATTCGCCCTGGTGAGAAAATGTTTGAGGAATTACTCAATGAAAATGAGATTCATCCAAAGCCAGTATTCCCAAAAATCTTTATCGGGAAAGCGGTCGAAACGAATTTTGAACAAGTGACCAGATTGCTAGATTCGTATGATTCTTTAAAAGGACAAGAACTGAAAGAATATGTATTGTCTCTTGCAAACAGAAAAGAGGCACCAATTGTTCAGGTAGCCAGCCATTAAATGAGGTGAAAATCATGAAAAAGGTAAGAAAAGCGATTATACCGGCAGCTGGGCTAGGGACCCGGTTCTTGCCAGCAACGAAAGCACAGCCGAAAGAAATGCTGCCGATTGTTGATAAGCCAACGATTCAGTATATCGTCGAAGAAGCAGTTGCATCAGGTATAGAAGATATCATTATCGTCACAGGCCGTGGTAAAAGAGCGATCGAGGATCATTTCGATAAGTCATATGAGCTAGAAGAGACATTAATGAAAAAAGGAAAGCTTGAACAATTGGAAGAGGTCCAGCAGATTACGAATCTAGCAAACATCTATTATATCCGTCAAAAAGAACCGCTAGGATTGGGACATGCGATTTCCTGTGCCAGCAGATTCATAGGTGATGAGCCATTTGCAGTTCTTTTAGGTGACGATATCGTGCATACGCAAGGGAAGCCATGCTTACGGCAATTAATCGACGTCTATGAACGATATAATTCATCTGTGATTGGAGTCCAGCAAGTTCCAGATGAAGATGTGTCGAAATACGGAATTATCTCGATGAAAAATGGGGAGATTGATCCAAATTGTTATCATATTAATGACTTAGTAGAAAAACCAAAGACAGAAGAGGCTCCATCAAACTATGCCATTATGGGCCGCTACATATTAAGACCAGAGATTTTCGAGATATTAGAAAGCCAAGTCCCAGGTGCCGGCGGGGAAATTCAGTTAACGGATGCGATTAAGAGTTTAAATGAAAAGCAGATGGTTGTTGCTTATAACTTTGAGGGAGTACGGCATGATGTAGGGGATAAGTTTGGCTTTATCCGGGCGCAAATTGAATTTGCTTTGGAGCGGGAGGATTTACGAGAGAGTTTGCTTCCTTATTTAGAGCAAGTTTTAAAAAAGGGGAAGGTTGAGGTTTGGGTTTAATCAATTTGAAAGAATAGGATATATTTATTATTGATGCAGGTAATCTTTCGATTTCCTGTTATTTTATTATGTGAAAATATCTTCAGACATTGATAAGGTAATAGGTTTGAGAAAAATAAATATAGTTTGGAGAAAAATTTGATAATCTTAAAACTTCTGCGGGTGATCGTAGCATGGGAAATTTCACTAAATATTGATGTTTTGTCTGTCTCTGGGATTATCGAAAATATTAAACACGATGTTTGCGATGCTAATCAGGTAGAACTTGAAAGATGTTATGAACTACACTTAGTAATGGAAAATATTAATCATTCTGACTTTGTATTTTCTATGTATTTTACAGGAATACGGTGAAGATATTTGTCTACTTGATGGTGAAATTAGCTATGTTGATGGTGTTGTTGAGTGTAGTATTCATCCTTCGGATGAACATGATGACTCAGATAAAGACGGTGGTGATGGAGGAGTTCCTTATTTATTGTTGGATTGGTAGCTCTTCGAGCTTAATTCGGTAGTAAGATGAATGGTGGTGTGGAACTGACTATCGAGATTAGATAACGTGCTGAAAGCCTTGTGGGATAAGGGTTTGTGACGTTTTTAGTCAGATTTATATATTGATTGAATGGTATATAAAATAGGAAGAAATTCGGTTTAGGATGATAAATGCAAGAATATCTATTTCGCATTTGGTTGTTCGATTGAATAGATATTACGAGATGAGTATCAGAAATGGATAAACACAATATATAGTAACGGATTTTGCGAAAAAGGTATAAAATGGACACAATATATTGATTTTTTCATCTATTTGGCATATTGAATATAAAATGCGAAGTGGCTATTTGAATTAGATAACTATTTTAGTAGTTTAGTAGTTGGTTGGAAAGACAGATGATTCCAATTAAGTCCTAACTTACTAAATAACTTTTCAAGGAGTGTTCCAGGCATGTATATGAAAATTAAAAGATTGATAGATATCATTCTTTCTTTATTTGGACTTATAGTATTATCACCGATTTATTTAATTATAATTATTGCTATTAAGATCGACTCAAGAGGTCCGGTTTTATTTAAACAAAAGCGTGTTGGAATAAACAAAACACATTTCAACATATTGAAGTTTCGTACTATGCGTATAGATACGCCTAAGGACACTCCGACCCATTTACTAGAGAATCCAGAGCAATACATCACTAAAATGGGTAGGTTCTTGAGAAAGACTTCTCTGGATGAGTTACCACAGATTTGGAATATATTTGTTGGTCAAATGAGTATTATCGGACCAAGGCCAGCGCTATGGAATCAATATGATTTGGTTGATGAACGAGATAAGTATGCTGCAAATGATGTACCACCTGGATTGACGGGTTGGGCGCAGATTAATGGTAGGGATGAACTTCCTATTGACGTTAAGGCGAAACTGGATGGCGAGTATGTAGAGAAGATTAGTTTATGGATGGATGTTAAGTGTTTCTTTGGGACAATCAAATGTGTTATTAAGAGTGATGGGGTTGTTGAAGGTGGGACTGGAGCAGTAAAGGAAGTTGCGAGTAGCAAGGAGAGCATTTAAAAATGAAAAACGTGTTGATAACAGGGAAAAATAGTTATGTAGGGAATAGCCTGAAGAAATGGCTTGAAAATTATCCTGACAAATATTTAATTGATTCAATTAGTTTAAGAGATGGTTCATGGAAGGAAATGGACTTTTCGGAGTATGATGTTGTATGTCATGTCGCTGGAATAGCTCATGTCTCTTCAGATCCTAAAATGGAAGAAAAGTACTACAAAGTAAATCGTGATCTTACAATAGAAACTGCTAAGAAAGCTAAAGCAGAGGGTGTTAAGCAGTTTATTTTTATGAGCAGCATTATTGTGTATGGAGATAGTACAAATGATAAAAGAATTATTGATACAGATACAGTACCTACACCGACTAATTTTTATGGAAATAGTAAACTGCAAGCTGAAGAGGGTATCAAACCTTTAGCAAGTGATAATTTCAAAGTCGTTATTGTTAGACCACCAATGATATATGGAAAAGGTTCTAAAGGAAATTATCCTAAGTTAGCAAAAGCAGCTTTAAAGCTACCTGTTTTCCCTAATATTGATAATCAACGTAGTATGCTTCATATTGATAATCTTTGTGAGTTTATTAGATTAATGATTAAAAATCAAGAGAGTGGCTTGTTCTTTCCGCAAAATAGGGAGTATGTTAAGACGAGTGAGTTGGTCAAGATTATAGCTGAAGTTCACGGAAAAAAAATTAAACTTATAAAAGTGTTTAATCCTCTTTTAAAAGTTTTAGGATTGAAACTGGGAATTGTTAATAAAGTATTTGGCAATTTAGTATATGAGAAAAATATCAGTAATTATAAAGAGAATTATCAGATTAGGGACTTACGTAAAACGATTAAATTAACAGAATTGGAGAATAGAGAAGGATGAGTTCTATACAAGATTATAATCTATCAGAGGAATTAGTTTCAATAATAATGCCTGCATTCAATTGTGGAGATTTTATTGGTATCACTCTTGATTCCGTGATAGCACAAACATATCAGAATTGGGAAGTCATCGTGATTGATGATTGTTCAACAGATAACACTGAAGAAGTAGTAAAAACTTATAGCTCTATGGATACAAGGATTAAATATTATAAGCTGGATAAAAATTCTGGCGCGGCTGTTGCGAGAAATAAAGCTATCGATCTTGCAAATGGGAAGTACATGGCTTTTCTTGATAGTGATGATGTTTGGTTTCCTGAAAAGTTAACTAAACAAATTAGCTTTATGAAGGAACATGGATATAACTTTACTTGCACTAGTTATACAAAGATTGATGAACAAGGCAACTATCTTAACCGTACTATTAAAAGTCAGAGAAAAAGTGATTATGATGGGATATTAAAGACTTGTCCGGGGAACTCAACGGTGATCTATGATGCTATGAATTTAGGTAAATTTAAAATACCAAACATAAAAAAGCGAAATGATTATGTGATGTGGCTGCAAGTTGTAAAAAAAGAAAAATACTTGTATGGGCTTGAAGAACCTCTTGGAAGTCATAGAATTAGAAAAGGGGGTATTTCTAAAAAAAAATCAAGCTTAGTAAGTTATCATTGGAAAGTTTATCGAGAGTTTGAGCAATTATCGATTATAAAATCATGCTATTTAATCCTTTATTGGGTTATTGCAACGGTGTTTAGGCTAAGATAAGAGAAGAGGTAATGCACTATCAACTAATTCTTCTATTGTTATTTAATAAGTATAAACCAAGTAAGAATTTATTAATAAATACCCAAATAAATTAGCGTGTTTAATCCCTTGAATTACCTATATAAAATTTTGGATTGATACATTAACAAAGTACAAATGTTGAGGGTAATGTGTGAGAATTCAAGGGAGATATATGAAAATGAATTCGTACAGAACAAGTATATGGCAGGATGTAAAATTATTCAGAATAATTCTACAATCGGCTAAGAACAATGTATTAATAGTAAATAGAGTAAAAGTTATAGACACGAATATATAATACAATATTCCGTTTATATCCTGAAATAAAAAAATACTAATAGGAGTAGGTAAATGATCAGTAGAAGCATCCCAAGAAAGTATAATGTTAGTAGCTTAGAAATGACTCTATTCATTATATCCATGGTATTCACTCCGCAATACTTACCTATTGATATTAGGCCTGTGGTTTATATTTTTTGGGGGATGGTAGGGCTTTACCGGGGTGGTATGTTAACAAATTTGACCAGATATATTAAAACTACTATGATAATTCTTCTAGTTTTAACTATCTATGGAGCTATCATTGTACTATTTAATGGTTCTGATCAAATTTATGTTTTTATGAGATATACAAGAGCTTTAGTAGCTCTGTTAGTTATCTGGATTTATATCAGTTCGATAAAGTTAGATATTGATAAAATAACAAACAGTATTCTTATTGTACTACTTATTCATTCATTAATAATTATTGCAGAAATAATTGAACCTAGTGTAAAGGATTTAATGGTACCATTTGCAGGAGTTAGCAGGATGTTTTACCCATATAGAGCCAATGGGTTTGTAAATAGTTATGATTATGCTGGACTATATACTGTTCTTGGTTTTTTATTAGCTTCATACAAATATATATTGAATAGAAATAAATTGTATCTATTAATCACTATTGTATGTGTAACTGCAACATTATTTACCTCAAGGTTGAATATTTTTTTAATGAGTATTGTTATGATAATTGTTTTAATAAAATCAATAAAAGAAAAGGCCCGTCTACTTTCTATACCTTTACTAGTTATTTTCTTTTTGGTAAGTACTACTGCTGTTTTTTTATGGGCGATTACAACGGATGCAATTCCTGGAGCACGTGATTTTATTTTTAATAGGTTTTATTGGGCTGATCAAGTATACAGTACAATTAGATATACCTATCCAGACAATGATATTCAAGAGGTCATTGCGTATCAATTTGATTTAATGATGAATTTATCACTAATCTTTGGTAGTGGAATTGATGGAAATGTCGATCCAGGGTACACGCAATCTATTTATTCAGTAGGGCTTATTGGAACTTTGATTATAGTATTCTACTATATATATCAATTATTTTATATAAAATATCTTCAAAAGGCTTCCAAAATATTTGATGGTAGAAATCTAATATTTACATTAAGTTTCTTTTTATTGATATTTAATATTGTGTGGAATTTAAAGATATGGTTCTTCTTTTCTACAAGTATATTTGAACTCACAAGTATATTAATAATTATATATGAGTTAAGTAATAAGAAAATAACAGTAGAAAAGAACAATTATGAAAGTAAATATAACTTTTGAACAAAAATTTAAACAATAACCAACTAATAATTAAAAGTGGAGAGGATTTTGTTGAAAATTCCTATCAAATTAGTGCTCGTAGTGCTTTGTTACCGTGAAACAGAAGATATTAAGAAGATGCTTGATAGCATCAGAGATAAAAGAAAAAATATCTCTGTTATATTAGTTAATAGTTATTATGATGAATCGACAAAGGAGTCATTCCAAAAGATAGCTAACGAGCATAATACGGATTTTATAAATATAGAAAATAAAGGTTATGGTTATGGAAATAATCGTGGTATTGAATATGCTAATAATCATTACGAGTATGAATACTTAGGAATATGTAACCCTGATATTAAATTTAATCGATTACCTTTAGAGATCTTCACAGAAGAGTTCTACGACAGTATTATTGCACCACGAATAATAACGAAGACAGAAAGAGAGCAAAATCCTTATTATTATTCTCATTTAAAAGTAGTTGATTGGTTGAAATATATCGCGTTTAAAAGAAACTATTCCTTTGCTTATTATGCAGGGGTAGCAATAAATAAGGTGTATCGAGAAACTAGGTTAGTAATAGAAAAAATTACCAACAGAAGTAAAACTAAAATATATGCTTGTCATGGATCATGTTTTTTTATTGGATATAAAGCAGCTAATAAAATAGGAGTGCCATATAACGAAGAAATGTTTTTATTCCATGAAGAGGAACATCTGGCCCGAATTGCGCGAAATAAAAATATACCTACGGTTTTTATTAAAGATATTAATATAAAGCATTTTGAAGATGGTAGTTCTGTGGATATAAAAAAGAATGGTTCTATTTCAAAGTATATGAAACAATCTTATATAACATTCTATAATTATTGGAATAAAAACTAGGTCTTAAAGAACAATAAAAAAATTTTCTATGATTTAGACTTAGTTTGTCGATAAAAGGGGGGGAATACTTGCCTAAATCATATCCATTAGTAACTTCAATAGTTTTATGTTACAAAAAATTTGATCACCTATATGATGCTATTAATTCAATTTTAAATCAAGATTATCCTCGTATTGAATTGATCATTTCTGACGATGCCTCTGGTAATTTCCCTGAGGAAAACGTTCGAAACTATATTCAGAAAAATAAAAAAAATAATATTGTAAATACAAAAATTATCATAAATAGACAAAATCTTGGTACTGTCCGAAACCTTAATGGCGCTCTGAAAGCTGGGAGTGGTGAGTACTTTGTTGGCCTGCCGGGTGATGATGTATTCTATGATAACACTGTAATGAGACGTGTAGTAGAAAGATTTGTAGAAACAGGAAATGAGATATTGTGTTGTCGACGTCTTCGTTGTTCAGAGGAAGGGTTGTTACCTCTTAGGTTGATGCCTAATAATGCTTATTTACCAATCATAAAAATGATTAATTCACCTAAAAAACAATATCGTGCATTTGCGCTTGGTCGTTATTACGAAATGGCATCGGGGTCTACCACATACTTTTCAAGAAAGCATTTTGAAAGATGGGGTTATTTTGATGAATCCTATATTTTATGGGAAGATGGGCCTTTCTTCGCTCAATATACGCGTTCTGGTAATATCATACCTACTGCTTATGACATAATTGCAATTCGATATAGAGAAGGAGGAATATCTAATAGTAAGCCAAATCCTCTGATGCTAAAAGATTATTCTAGGTTTATTAATGTTGAGTGTTACCAACATAAGGACAAATTTAATAAGCTAGATCGTCGATATTTATCCTTTTTATTTGAGAGATCAACTAAATTTAAGGGATATTCAAAGAGTAAACAGATTTGGATTTTAATCAAATATTTTGATGTAGTGATACACAAATTAGGCTATAAATATTTTGGTTTATTTATTAGTTTTTACGAAAGTAATATCAGAAGCTTTAACGAAGTGAAGGGAGAAAAAAATGGATTACAATAAAATTGATATTAAAACAATCCCAACTAATGAGATGGGGTCTTTATCCTTTTTTGAAGGAGAAAGTGATATTCCGTTTCAAATTAAGAGGATCTACTTTATACATGGTGTTCCTAAAGGAACGCAACGAGGCGGACACGCCCATAAACAATTACAACAAATCCTTTTTTGTCCATTTGGAAAGATTGAGATATTACTAGATAATGGTAAAAAGAAAGAAAGCTTTTTTTTAGATGAGCCAAACAAGGGCCTAATAATCGGTAATGGAATATGGAGAGAAATGATATGGCATAATAGTAACTCTGTGTTATGTGTTGCAGCTTCTGAGTATTATGATGAGAGTGATTATATTAGAAATTACGATGATTTTTTAAAGATGGTAAAGGTAGGGATATAATATATTTTTAGTCCTCCCTTCTAAGTATTGAAATAGTCTTTATAAATAAAAAGAATAGTGAAAGGAAGAGTTATATTATATGAAAGTACCATTTTCTACTTTTGACCTCCTTCATAGTGAGATTCGTAGTGAATTAGATGAATCATACAGTAATGTTATAGATTCAGGATGGTTTATTCGTGGTAAGGAATGTGAAGCTTTTGAAGAAGAGTTTGCTGCTTATAATGATGCAAAATATTGCTGTGGAGTAGGTAATGGTATGGATGCGTTAACTTTACTTCTTCGAGCATATGACATAAAAGATGGGGATGAGGTAATAATTCCAGAACATACTTATGTTGCGGATGCCTTATCTGTCACACTAAACGGTGCCACTATTGTACTTGCACCTGTTGGCGATGATTTCTTATTAGATGTAAACAAACTTCATGAATTCGTTACTTCTAAAACGAAAGCGATTGTTGCAGTGCATCTTTATGGTCAATGTTGTGATATGGATGTAATAAGTAAGATTGCTAATAAATTTGATGTTGTGGTGATAGAAGATTGTGCGCAATCTCACGGTGCACAATATAAAGGTAAACGTTGTGGTTCCTTGAGTGATGCTGCAGCATGGAGTTTTTATCCTGGAAAAAACTTAGGTGCTCTCGGTGATGGTGGAGCAATAACAACCAATAATAAGAATATATATGAAAAAATAAAAGCCCTAAGTAATTATGGCTCTCATAAGAAATATGAAAATAAGTTTAAGGGATATAATTCACGCTTAGATGAGTTGCAGAGTGCCCTACTTAGAGTAAAACTAAAGCATTTGGATCGTTGGACTATTGAAAGGCAGAGAATAGCAAAACGTTACTTAGACGAAATAGTACACCCGGATGTAGTTTTACCAACTATAAACAGTAATAATACACATGTATGGCACCTTTTTGTTATTAGATCAAAAAGAAGGAATGAGATTCAAGAGTACCTTTCTTCACAAGGAATTGGAACAACAATTCACTATCCAATACCAATACACTTACAAGAAGCATATAAAGATTTAGGTAACAAAAAGGGAGATTACCCTATTGCAGAGATGCTAGCTGATGAGGTCTTATCTATACCTTTGTTTTATGGTATGACAGATGAACAGATCAGTTATGTTGTTGAAACAATTAACAATTTTTAAGTTAGGAAGAGAAATATGTCACAAAATCGTGCCAAGCTATTTATAGAAAATTTTTTATTGTATGGTGGAATTAATGCACTTAATAAAGTAGTTCCATTACTAATGCTTCCAATAATCACAAGATTATTAACAGATACTGCAGAGTATGGACGATTTGACATGTTCATTACTATAATAAGTTTTGGGTCAAGTTTTGCGATACTTGGAATGTATGATGCCCTATATAGAGAATACTTCGAAAAGGAAAGTAAAGAATATAAAGAACAAGTAACATCAACAGCATTAACGATTGTATTAATTGCATCGGTAATTGTTTTCTTTATATTATTGATATTTAATAAACAATTTTCGCAATTTTTTTTAGGCGATACAAAAAGTAGCCCTATAGTAATTATGGCAGCGATAGGGATATTTATTACTGCAAACCAAAGTATATTCGCTGCACCCACAAGAATGCATAATAAAAGGAAAATATATCTCATTTCAGGTTTGTCTTACTCAGTGATATATTACGTATTAGCAATTGGGTTAATTTTTTGGGGATATGGGTACAAGGGCTTGTTATACGGCAATATATTAGCTACTTTTTTTCTTCTAGTATTTTTTATTATAATTAATAAAAAATATTTTGATATTAGAAAGTATAATTCGGCTGTAGCTAAAAATTTGTTTAAGATCGGTTTGCCGCTATTGCCTACATTTTTAGCTTACTGGGTTTATCGGTCAATGGATAAAATTATGATAACTAATTTACTTGACCTTGGACAAGTTGGTATATACTCTATAGGTGCTAGAGTAGCTTCGGTTAGTCAGTTTATTTATACTGCTTTTGCAGGTGGTTGGCAGTACTTTGCTTTCTCAACAATGAAAGATAAAGACCAGGTTGAATTAACTTCAAAGGTATTTGAATATTTAGGAATAATTTCATTTTTAGCGTTTTTAATAGCTACACTTTTTGATGATATAATATTTGAAATTCTTTTTAGTGGCCCTTATGAAAAAGGTGTAAGTGTGTTCCCCTATTTGTTTTTATCACCGTTATTATTAATGTTATTTCAAACAGCAGGAAATCAATTTTTAGTTATTAAGAAAAGCTATATAATTACCATTAGTTTAATTTTAGGAGTAGCTGTTAATTTGTTACTTAACTATATTCTAATACAGCAGTACGGGATAAAAGGTAGTGCGTTAGCAACATTAGTTGGTTATGCTGTTTCTCTATTAATAGTTGTTATAATAGATATTAAATTAAAGTTGTTAAAGGTTAGTTTGAAATTTATCGTAATGAGTATTTTATTAACTTTAACAATTATCAATTTATTTCTATTCGATACACGATCTACAAACATTTACGTTTTATTAAGTATCTGTTTGATTTCAAGCATCTATATTAAGGACGTAAAATTATTAATGAATGTATTAAAAAAACCAAAAAAAGTTATGGATAAATAATCTTTTTTATTTATAAATGAAAATTTTAAGGAATATGTCATGCAAAATATTCTTCAGGTGAGGATATTAGAAAAATGGCTAATTATCGAATTTAAATCTAGATAAAAAATAATTTTAAGTATTTTATTTTTGTTAAAACCTTTTATAAAAGGGAGACGAGATGCTTTATGGTTTTACAAGTTATATCTCTAAATGAGGTAGAGGAGAAAGATAAAGTTAAAGTTGATAAATTTATAATGGATTCTAATAGTAATGGTGAATTTATAAATACTATAAAATATCTTTCATATCATAACGAATCATGGTTTAATGATGATTCTGTAATAGTGAAGGATGTTAGCTCTGGTGTAATAAAAAGTGTAATGATGGCTGCAATTAAAAAAAATGATGACAATACGATCATTTCTCATCCTGGAACAACATTTTCAGGTCCTATTTTTAATGGGAAAAGAAATTTTGAAGAAATGGAACAAATATTAGAATTAATTCTTTCTTATTATGATAAAAAATATAAATATATGGAATTAAAGATTCAGCCCAATCATTATTCCACTCAACCTTATCAGGAAGTGGAATATCTTTTATTAAAAATAGGATTTAGATTTGGTTTTACTGCATTATCAAATGTAATAGATTTAAAAAAATATAAAGAAGAAAATGATTTTCTTAAATTATATAATCAAAAGAGACGAAATCAAGTGAAAAAATCAATAAAAGAAAGTAACTATACTTTCACTAGACTTAACAATATTGATGAAAATATATGGACTAATATGGAACGGAATATACGTACTAAATTTGAGACTAATACAACCCACACTTATAATCAGATAGTTGACTTGCATGACAAATTTAAAGAGAATATAGTACCATATGCTACTTATAGAAAAGATGGTCAATATGGGGCATTTGCTCTCGCTTTCAAGTTTAAAAATGTTTTCCATACACAATATTTAGATTTAAATTATGAACTTAGACAAGAATATCCTAACCTTTTTTTAATTCATACTCTAGTTAAAGAAGCAATTAGTGAAGGATTTGGCTATTTTAGTTTTGGTGCAAGCACTGAAAATGGCGGACGCGATTTAAACTTGGGTTTATATAATTATAAGTCTGGTTTCGGTGGGGGATCAATATTATTACCGGTATATAAGAGAAAGTTGAGGTGATTATTATTTTTTACATTGACGTAGACGAAAACTTGAAATTAAAGTTACTTCTAAAACAAGATAGTATTAAATTTTTCGAGTTGATTAAAAAAAATGATCAACATTTAGTAACATTTATGCCTAGAATAAAAGAGAATAACAGTGTTGAAGATAGTGAAAAAGTTATTGATTTATTTTTAAATCAACTACTACAAAATAATGGCTTTAGAACTGGTATATTTTATAAAGATATTTTGATAGGTATTATTGGACCAAAGTACATTGACTGGCAAAATAGAAAAACCGAAATAATGTATTGGGTTGATAAAGAATATCTAGGAAGAGGAATTGCAACAAAGTGTACTTTAAAAGTACTTGATATTGTTTTCAATTATTACGGTCTAAATAAAGCAATGTTAAAAATTAGTGTGGAAAATAAGGCTTCTATTAAAATTGCAGAAAAGTGTGGTTTTGTATTAGAAGGTATTAGCAAAGAAGATGAGTTATTAGATGATGGATATACCGATGTTCTAAATTATAGTATTTTTAATAAAAAAGCGTAATTTTTTTTGAAGAATGGTTTGAAGATATCATAGTTTTATTAAAAGGATATAGAAATCGGTTTTAGGGAATCTTCCTAAGTATAAGTGAACAAGTGTTTGATAACTAAAAGGGCCAGTGCCTTGATACTGGCTCTTTTTAAATTTAACACATAATTCAGTGATTAGTTTTAAAGTTTTAGTATGCAAGGGTTATTATAAAATAGTTAATAATCAGTTATATAGGAGGGTTTTTTTGAAAGGTATTATTCTTGCTGGTGGTAGTGGTACACGTCTTTATCCTTTAACCAAAACAATTTCGAAACAGTTATTACCAATTTACGATAAGCCAATGATTTACTATCCTCTTTCTATTCTTATGTTAGCAGGTATTAAAGACATACTTATCATTTCAACTCCACAGGACGTTTCAAGGTTTGAAGAGTTATTAGGGGATGGATCTGATATTGGTATATCTTTATCGTATGAAGTACAACCATCACCTGATGGACTAGCTCAAGCATTTATTATTGGAGAGAATTTTATTGGAAATGACAGTGTTGCCTTAGTTTTAGGTGACAATATTTTTTATGGTCATGGTTTGACAGACCTGTTACTTAAAGCCTCAAATCTTCAAAAAGGTGCAACAGTATTTGGTTATTATGTAAATGATCCTGAACGGTTTGGTGTGGTTGATTTTAACAATGAAGGTAAAGTTGTATCTATTGAAGAAAAGCCAGAAAAGCCAAAATCTAATTATGCTGTTACAGGATTGTATTTCTATGATAATAGGGTAGTAGATATTGCCAAGGGTATCCGACCATCAGCAAGGGGTGAACTTGAGATTACAGATGTAAATAAAGCTTACCTTGAATTAGGAGAACTTAATGTTGAATTACTTGGTAGGGGCTTTGCCTGGCTTGATACAGGTACCCATGAATCGTTGTTAGAGGCTTCTCAATTTATTGAAACAATTGAAAAACGTCAGAGTTTAAAAGTAGCGTGTCTCGAGGAAATTGCTTACAGAATGGGATACATTTCAACAGAACAATTAGTTAAGCTTGCTAAGCCATTGAAGAAGAATGAATATGGAAAATATCTATTAAAAATTGCTGATCAGTCAAAAGCCCTACAGTCAATTTAATAAAAGTGGGTGATGTTTATGAATTTTATTGAGACAAAATTATCAGGTGTAATTATAATTGAACCGAACGTTTTTGAAGATCATCGAGGCTTTTTTATGGAAAGTTATAATAAAAAAAATTTTGAAAACGCAGGTTTAAATTATAATTTTATTCAGGATAATCATTCATTATCTGTACAAACAGGGACACTAAGAGGCTTGCATTATCAATTAGCACCTAAAGCACAGACTAAGTTAATTCGAGTAACACGTGGTGCTGTGTATGATGTTGCGGTGGATATACGAATTGGGTCCCCAACATTCGGTCAATGGGTCGGAGTCATTTTAAATGAGAAGAACAAAAGACAATTGCTTGTTCCAAAAGGGTTTGCTCATGGTTTCTGCACTATTGAGTCTAATACAGAGGTACAATACAAAGTTGATGAATTTTATTTTCCAGAATACGACCGTAGTATTCTGTGGAATGATCCCAAAATTGGAATAGAATGGCCTTTAAATGTAGCGCCTATATTATCTGGGAAAGATGAGAAAGCTCCTTTACTTAAAAATGCAGACAACAACTTTAAATTCGGTGAGAGTATATGAAAATACTAGTAACAGGATATGGTGGACAGCTTGGGTATGATGTTGTTAGAGAAGGCTTAAATCGTGATTTAGAAATAATTGGGGCGAATAGAAGTGATTTAGATATCACAAGTGAAGATAATGTACGTGATTTTGTAAATAAAATAAATCCAGATGCAATTATACATTGTGCAGCTTATACAGCCGTAGATAAAGCAGAGGAAGAAAAAGAATTGTGTTGGGATGTTAATGTACAAGGTACGAGAAATTTAGTAGAGGCCGCAAGATCAAATAATGCTAAGTTTTTGTATATTAGTACGGATTATGTGTTTGATGGGAAAGGGGAAAAGCCATTTTTTGAAACGGATATTCCTAATCCAATTAGTTATTATGGCAGAACTAAATATGAAGGTGAAAAGATAGTACAAGAGTTACTTAAAAATTGGTTTATTGTACGAATTTCTTGGGTGTTTGGCATCAATGGCCAAAACTTTATTAAAACAATGCTACGTCTTTCTGAGAGTAATGATCAATTAAATATCGTCAATGATCAATATGGTTCTCCAACTTACACTTTTCACCTAGCTAGTCTGTTATTAGACATTGTCCATAGTGATAAATATGGTTTGTATCATGCGACAAATGAAGGAATCTGTAGTTGGGCTGAATTTGCTATGGAAATATTTAGACAATCAAGTAAAAGTACAAGAGTAAATCCCATAACAACAGCAGAATATCCTACTCGTGCTGTTCGTCCAGCCAATTCTCGAATGTCAAAACAAAAATTAATTGATAACGGGTTTAAGCCGTTGCCGAAATGGCAAGATGCAATAAAAGATTACTTAACTGAGCTAACACAAGAGGTGGAATAAATTGAAAAAGAATAAAGTTCTTGTTACTGGTGGGGCAGGTTTTATAGGTGGTAATTTTGTTCAATATATGTTAGATAAATATTCCGATTATTATATTTTTAATTTGGATTTACTAACTTATGCAGGAGATATAACAAAACACCATAGTTATAAAGAAAATGAAAATTATCACTTTATTAAAGCTGATATTGCCGACAGAGAAACAATAATGACAATTTTTGAGAAAGAAAAATTTGATTATGTGGTTCACTTTGCTGCCGAGAGTCATGTTGATCGTTCTATATCAGATCCGGGAATTTTTGTTAAAACAAATGTTCTAGGAACTCAGGTTTTATTGGATGCATCAAAAGAGATAGGAGTTTCCAAGTTTGTTCATGTATCAACTGATGAGGTTTATGGTGATTTAGATTTTGATCCAACTACATTTTTTACAGAAAAAACACCTTTACAACCAAATAGTCCTTATAGTGCGAGTAAGGCATCATCTGATTTATTAGTTAGGGCATATCACGAAACATATGGATTACCTGTAAACATTACCCGTTGCTCTAATAATTATGGACCATATCACTTCCCAGAAAAATTAATTCCTTTAACAATTTCTCGTGTCATAAATGACCAAAAGGTGCCAGTATACGGTGATGGGCGAAACATTCGTGATTGGTTACACGTAATTGATCATTGTGCAGCTATTGATTTGGTTATGCATGAAGGTGTAAATGGAGAAGTATACAATGTTGGTGGTCATAATGAACGAACAAATTTAGAGGTTGTTAAGACGGTAATTAAAACGCTAGGTAAATCAGAGGAATTAATTGAGTTCGTTAAGGATCGTTTAGGACATGATAAGCGTTATGCAATTGACCCTACTAAACTAGAAAATTTAGGCTGGAAACCTAAGTATAATTTTGAAACAGGAATTGCCCAAACTATTCAATGGTATCTCGATAACAAAGAATGGTGGGATCAAATTATTAGTGGAGAGTATCAGAATTACTTTGAAAAACAATACAGTATATAAGCTCCACTATGTGAGGAAGGAATGGGGAGATGTATAAAATAGCTGTAGCAGGAACAGGTTATGTTGGTTTAGTAGCAGGTGTATGCTTTGCCGAAGTTGGCCATCAAGTAACCTGTGTTGATATAGATGAAGGTAAAGTGAGGTTATTGAAGTCTGGAGTTTCACCCATTTATGAAGCTGGATTAGAAGAGTTAATGCAGAAGAATTATGCAGCTGGAAGAATTGATTATACTACAGATTATAAGTCAGCCTACAAGGATGCAGATGCAATATTTATTGGTGTTGGTACTCCGGAACAACCTGATGGATCTGCGAATCTATCATATATTGCAACTGTTGCTAGACAAATTGCAGAATCAGTAGAAAAAGATTGTCTAGTTGTTGTAAAATCAACTGTTCCGGTTGGAACAAATGATAAGGTGGAGCAGTTTATACAAGACTTCTTAGTCAATGATGTGAGAGTAGAGGTAGCTTCGAATCCTGAGTTCTTGGCTCAAGGTTCTGCTGTACATGATACACTACACGCGGAAAGAATAATAATTGGTACTGAAAGTAAATGGGCAGAAGAAATGCTTATGAAAATATATGAGCCATTTCATCTGCCCATTGTTTCAGTTAATAGAAGATCAGCTGAAATGATTAAATATGCTTCAAATGATTTCCTTGCCCTTAAAATTTCATATATGAATGACATTGCCAATCTTTGTGAGCTAGTTGGAGCAGATATTCAGGATGTTGCAAAAGGGATGAGTTTTGATGAACGGATTGGTAGCAAGTTTTTAAATGCAGGTATCGGGTTTGGTGGATCATGTTTCCCTAAGGATACGAAAGCACTTGAATATATTGCTAGACAACATGGGTATGAATTAAAAACAGTCAAAGCTGCTATTGATGTAAATAAAGAGCAAAAAACCATGTTATATAAAAAGGCTAGCAAGAGACTTATTACCTTTAATGGTCTTAAGGTAGCAGTACTGGGTTTGACATTTAAGCCTGGTACAGACGATTTAAGAGAAGCAGCTTCACTGGAAAATGTGCCTTTATTATTAGAGCAGGGTGCAGATATATATGCATATGACCCTGTTGGAGCCTTTAATTTTGCTAAAGTGTACCCAGAAGATAAAAGTGGAAAAGGTTCAATTACGTATGCAAACAATGCTGAAGAAGCATTAGAAGGTGCAAATGTTTGCTTTATCTTTACTGAATGGGGAGAAATCAAAGCAGTAACTCCTAAAACATATAAGAAGTTAATGAGAACTCCTTTAGTATTTGATGGTAGAAATATTTACAGTTTAGATGATATGGAGAAAGCCGGAGTGGAATATCACTCTATTGGAAGAAGACCTGCAACTAGACAAGAATCGAAAGAGCCGAAGAGTCTTGAATTACAAACCTCCTGACGTAAGTAAGACTTTTCTTGATACCGTACCAGCAGGATTTATTGTTATTACTTGCCTAGAAGATTATTAGAACAAGGTTGTAGAGTAATATGATGTAATTTTAAATATTCACGTTTGGAGTTACTTGGGCCGTATGAGAGGTTTACCTTTATTAAAGGGGGATATCTTAGAAAAAGGGTATGGTTATGAAAATCTTTATAAGTATAAGGCTTATTTGTTGTAAAACCTAACTACTCAAGCTGGCGTTCACTATTTAATATAAAAATCAAATGTGTATATTCAAAGTAATATAATTGGCGATAAAAACTTTATCAAAAGTAACTTGGAAAAATGACCTCTAAAGCAATTTTACTTATATCTTATGACAATTAGAGGGAAATGAAAGATAAAAGAGGAAATCCACTTACTAATCAGTTCTCCACAATGTACAACATTGGGAACAACCAGGGAAGCTAATGGAATTACGAAACTTTAAAGAAGGGATTAAGTAAATCATTAGGAATAGAAGTACATTTTGACAAATTCTTCGAGTCGATGTTCCTGCACTTATGCTTCGATGGCTGGAAGGTGTAAGGTTTAAGCCGAAAACTTTGACGAGGAAGAGCTACATTAGTTTGCGGATTGGTATGTGGAGTATAATAAAAAGATTTAAATATAACTTCGCATATAAATTCTTTCTATTACTTATAAAAGGAAGGAAAAATATGTTTGTTGTTCTAATAGGTTCAGTTGCAAGGAATGACTTTAACACTGGAAGTGATATTGATATCTGTAGAATAAAATATAAAAAAAATATATCTAGAAAAGATAAATGGCCCAGTGGTCCTATTAACTATATTGACTATGATGATCATGTTTTTAACGAATTATTCAACTCTGGTAGCCTTTTTATTTATCATATATTATATGAGGGGATACTCTTAGCGGGAGATAAAAAGATGTGGGAGAAATATAAATCTTGCTTTAAATTAAAGCAAGATTTCACAGAAGAAATTAAAAATATTGTAGAAAACATAAATATCATTAATAATATTAAAATATTTGGAAACAAGTACTTATCTCTTTATTCAAATTTATATACGTTGGTTAAAAATTTCTCGATATTCCATTTAGCTAATAAAAGAATATATGTCTTTAATAAAGAAAATGCGATGAATTGTATTTTTGAGAAATCATACAACCAATTACTTATAGATGCTTATAATTATTTTGAGAGAGGTATTGTAAATAATAGATGGAATTACGATTGTAGTGAAACTGCAATTGAAATAATAACTTACTATCAAAGTAAAGTAAGGGAGTTATATTTATGATAGATACAAGTATGATTTTAAAACTATATGAATTAAATATAAGAATCAACGAAGGTAAAAAGAATATTTCCAGAAAAGAAATTAAAATAGTTGTGGACTCGCTAATAGAGCAAATTTATCAATATTACTTTGAATCCAAGCCAAATGGTATTTTAAATATCAGACAAAAGATTAATAATGAGTTGGATTCTTTACAAAATGAGGAAGATAAGATTCTTTTAAGATCACTAGGTAGTATTTTAAGAGAATACAATTCCGCCTTTTCAAAGGATTATATTGATCA
This sequence comes from Bacillus oleivorans, assembly GCF_900207585.1. GTDB lineage: Bacteria > Bacillota > Bacilli > Bacillales > JC228 > Bacillus_BF > Bacillus_BF oleivorans. Next base: position 423,106 of record NZ_OAOP01000001.1, read on the forward strand.
TAGTAGCTCATTTAATACTTTTTTAAACAATGAACTAAAAAATTTATCGTTAGCATTGGTAAAACACAGTTATTTTAGCAATGATGAACATGCAAAATCATTGAAGGGGTTATTAGAATGAATGAGAATGAAAATAGAGTTAACATACTAATAAAGGCATGGGAAACGTACCAAAATTTATCTAAGGGCTTTAGTGAAAATTCTTGGAAGATTAGAACTACGGGGATTGGATTTTGGGCTGCCACAGTAGCATATGGATATAAAAATAATGATAATAATATATATGTATTTTCTATATTGATTATATTAATGTTTTTTATTCTGGAAGCTGGTATGAGGCAATTGCAATATAAATATATAGACAGGTCTATTGAAATAGAGAAAACTATAAATGATTATCTAGTAGGTGATGATTTAATATTACCTAATGAGGGGATCTCTACGAATGTTTCAACTCCAACTACAACAGACTTCTTTCTGTTATTTAGATTAAGACGTTGGAGGTTTTGGTTCCCATATTTAATATTAATTTGTGCTTCGGTTTTATTGTTTTTTATATAAAAGTTGATCTGGATATAATAGACAAAAAGGTGTCAGTAAACTTTTTTCATCTAATTAAAAGAAAATAATTCCATGTTTGATTTGGCAACTGTGATTGCTCATTTAAGTAAATGATTTTAGGAGTGATACCTGCACTAGAGTAATTATCATTAAACAACTTCTATATCCCCCAAAATCCTCATTGTCAATACGAAGTTCTTTGCAATTGTTTTTCTAGGACGTAAGTAGATTCATTTAAAAGTAGTTTCTGGCTGTTTTTGAATGTGATAATGGATTGAGTGGATTTGCTTTTAAAGGTTGAAGGCTTAATAGATTTGATATGGTTGGGAAAAAGTTCTTCTCTGTATACGATTTACAGACTAGCAGCCGGTGTTCATTTAAAATCTCCCTATTTACTTTTTGCCGAATCTATTGAAAAGGTTTACCCCCAGATGGTTAAAGAGGAAGAAGAGTGAGAGACTCCTGCTCCTCCTCCCGATTCATTCCTCATTATTCTCTCCCAAAACTATTGCTCAGATAGGGGATACCCCATTGCGTTTAGGCAATCTGTTCCGTTATATGTGACAAAATCTGAAATAACGGACACTGGTTCCTCGATCACAGGAGAAACGGCAATTCTAAATAATTTTGTGCAAATGGTACAATATGTCTCCTTTAAGCTGTTGATAACCTTGTTTTTCAAAAAACCGCTTTTTGATGTTCATAACAATAGATTTTGCCATTAAACTTTTTATTTGATAAACAATAAGACTTAACTTTGTCTGAAACTGGCTTTTTACAAATTGAACAAGTAGAACGAGGATTAGTCCTTTCTGCTGTTGTATTCGATTTTATTGCGTGTATATGTTCTGCTCTAATCGTTGAATCCGTAATATTTGCATTTGAAAAGGCATTATAAATTGTTGAGATGTCATTTTCATTTAGGAGAGGTTCTTTATGTTGAATTTTTAAGACAGAGACCTTCCGGTGAATAAACTCTGACAACTCTATGTCATATACTATAATTTCATTGGAGACTATTTTTCGGTATTCAATGTCTACTTTAAATGTGCAGCGTTTCGTAAAAGATACCATGGAGATAAATAAATCCTGGTACTTGTTAGCAATAAATGATTTTAGAGCTTGGATATGACTGTAGTTCTGATGAAAAGGATTCATCATTTCAAATTTACCATTGACCGACCATGTTTTTCGATGTTTCCCGCCATAAATAGTTCCTTGATAGTTTTAGTTTCAATGACAAAGATACCAAATGGCGTTAAAACTACATGGTCAATTTGGGAATATCCTGACTGTGTTTTTGGATTTTTCACGAGGAGATCGCTTAAGTAGCGACATTCCTTTGGTAGCTGATCCAGTTGTATATCAATCTTGTATTCTCATAATTCACCTTTTCTGGCAGCAACCTGTTCATTCGTCTTTGTTGGTTTTTGTATGTTTCCTTTAACTTGTTGAGGTTTGATCTCGAGTTTTTTCTTTTTTAAAAAGTTTAGGAATAATAACATCATCTTCTCCTTACTGGTTAGATATGATGATATTATTGTAGCTTATTGTGGAAAATTTAACCACATGAGCAGGTGCGGTTAACATGAAAACCTTCGACTAAGGGAATATCATTGGGAAACCAAAGAATTTGTATCCCCTTTACACCCCCTGTAAAGCTTCCCATTTCCCAATACAAGAGGAACTCCCTTCATGTTACGATGGGAATGATTTTCAGAATCTTACTGGAGGTGGTTTCCCTCGTACTAATATCCCCGTCCGTAGTCCCTACACTTAAAATCTAGTTACCTATCAGTCTTTCACTAGGTTTTACCATTCACTACACTTTAAGGGAGTTGATTTGGTTGAAGAAGTTTTTCGGTGTGCTATTTTCGATCGTTCTTTTGATTTCTTGCTTTTCTATAGGGGCTGCTGCAAAGGTTTCGGCAGATGAAAGTGAAGGAAAAGAATTACGTGTTCTCATTCAACTTAAGAATGCAAATGAAAAAGCGAAACTTCAAGCTATGTACGGAGTTCGTTGGGATTTTAAAGAAAAAGGGTTTACCACCAATGTGAGTGAAGCTGAATTTGAAGCTTTAAAGAAGAATAAAAATGTTGAGGTTTCTTTAGTCAATAAAGTTTATTTAGATACAGTAAGTACAGCAGCTACCCGGACTGCCACACCATCTGATCAGACTCCATGGGGAATGGAAGCGATCTATGGTGATGCTAACCTTCAAGTGACAAGCGGAGGAGATAATATTCGTGTTGCTGTATTAGATACAGGTACCTATACGGACCATGTTGATTTAGTGGAAAATGTCGAACAATGTAAGGATTTTAGTTTGTTCTTTTTTTCAATGAGAAATGGTAGCTGTAATGATATCAATGGGCATGGAACACATGTGGCAGGAACGGTTTTAGCGAATGGCGGGGCTGACGGTCAAGGGATCTATGGTGTGGCTCCTGAAGCAAAACTTTGGTCATATAAAGTACTAGGTGACTTAGGGTTTGGTTTTTCAGATGATATTGCGAATGCCATTAAGCATGCTGCTGATGAAGGAAATCGTTTAGGGGTGAATGTCGTAATCTCCATGTCACTAGGATCAAGCTCGAAAGATAGCCTGATTGCTGATGCCGTAACGTATGCAACAAACCAAGGCGCCTTAGTGGTGGCGGCTGCTGGAAATAGTGGACCAGATCCAGGTACGATTGGATACCCGGGTGGTCTAGCCGATGCGGTGGCAGTAGCTGCACTCGAAAATGTACAGGAGAACGGAAATTACCGTGTCTCGGACTTTTCTTCAAGAGGAATTTCGGGTGGAGCTGGGGACTATGTCATCACGGAAGGAGATGTGGAACTCTCAGCGCCAGGAAGTGCAATTGAATCGACTTGGAACGATGGAGGCTACAATACCATTAGCGGTACCTCCATGGCAACGCCACATATCTCCGGTCTAGCTGCAAAAATCTGGGCTGAATATCCAAGCCTGTCCAACACGCAACTTCGCGCCGAACTTCAAAATCGGGCGAGAGCGAATGACATAAACGGCGGCCAATATGCAGCAACCGGGGACGATATTGCTTCGGGGTTTGGGTTTCCGTTGGTGCAGTAGGGTATGTGAATGGGGGAGGGGGTCTCTTATGCGGGGGCCTTTCTTTTTTATATTTTGATGTAAGAACAGAAGAATCAGAATAAATTCTTTATCACTCATCCCTCCTACCAAGCTCAATCTCTAACAACCTCCGTTCCCTCTCAGTATCAAAATCCTCCTCTGTAAATTTCCGATAATTCTCCTACCTTCTCTTTGAAAAATGGTATTTACTCTTTACTAAATTCAGAAAATCAAGGGGACGGTTCCTGCGTTTTTTGAAACACAGGAACCGTCCCTCTGTTTCACCTGCGTTTGATAGGTCTTTTTTCCCCAATTTGGAAATATCTACAGGTATTTTCAGAAAATTGTTGAAATATTTCATTTTAAGATTAATTGGGAGGAAGGAGTGGTAGATTTTATGAAAGGGTGGAAGGTAAAGTGGGGTGCGGTGTTACTGACGTTCATTATGTTGGTTTCGTTAGGATCGCCCGTGACCGCACAGGGAGAATCTCAGCCAGCAACAACGGAGGAGGAGAAGCTTCGTCAACTGTTGGATGCTTATGTGGCAGAGCTGCAGAACCATCCGCATAGTGAAGGCATGTCCGTTGGGTATGAGGTGTATTCGCTTGAGGATGATCAGGTTCTTGCTTCTTATCAGTCGGACAAAACCTTTGTTCCTGCGTCTACTTTTAAGTCGCTTGTGACTGCCGTAGCCGCAACCAAGTGGCCGGCTGACATGACGATCCCAACAGAAGTCTATACGACGGGGAATGTGAGCAGTGCGGGGGTGCTCAATGGCGATATCATCTTGAAAGGGTATGGAGACCCGACACTGACGGTTGAAAAATTACGGACCTTGGCTGCTGCCCTCGGAGAACAGGGGATCCATAAAGTCAATGGCAGCATCCTTGTCGATGAAAGTTATTTTGATGACCAGCATCTGGGCGAAAACTGGATGTGGGATGATGAAAACTATTATTACAACATGGAATTGAGCGCCTTGTCCGTAAATGAAAACATCATCAGTGTAAATGTACGTCCCGGCAAGGAAGTGGGCGAATCGGCAGTCGTCACCATTCAGCCGGCACCGGACTATTTTACCGTTGTCAACACTGCCAAAACCGTTGAAGGAAACAGAGCATCGTTAACAATCGACAGAACTCTTGGAAAAAATGAGATCGCTATTAGCGGAACCATTGGTAAAAATTATGCTGCCAGCGGGTATACCGCGACGCGAACGGTTCATGACCCGGCTCTATTTGCCGGCACGGTAATGCGCGATTTACTGGTAGAACAAGGCATTACCTTTAACAATAACTCTTCAATTCGGAAAGGCACGTTGGTTGATGGTGCCCGTTTAGCCGGGACCGTGGAGTCGCCGGAGCTGGACGCGATTTTAACAACGCTGATGAAAGATAGTAATAACCTTTACGCAGAAATGCTTACCAAGTTGCTTGGTGCGAAGGAAGCGGGTGAAGGGTCAATTGAAGCGGGCGCTAAAGTAATACGGGATGTTCTCGTCAACGATTTGGGATTAAAGGCAGACTATATCCAAAAAGACGGATCGGGTCTTACCCGTTTGAACCACATCTCCCCACAAGCTTATATTCAGTTGCTGAATGGCATGTATGACAGCCCGGCACGAGATCGTTTTATTTCCTATTTGCCGATTGCCGGGGTAGATGGAACGTTGCGAAACCGGATGAAGGGTACAGCTGCGGAAGGCAACGTGAAGGCAAAAACGGGCAGCATGAGCGGTGTCAACTCGCTTGCCGGCTATGTCACCACGAAAGACGGTCAAACCTTTGTATTTTCGATCATGTGTAATGGCATTTATAAGAGTGCGTTTGCCACAACGTTACAGAACCAAATCGCGATTGCTTTGGCACAATATCCAGAGCTGCCCAACCCGCCAGTGACGACGCCTGAATCAGGCAGCTACCCATTGGCAGCGGAATTTGATCCGATTTTTGATGATGCGGCATTTAAAGGGTTGATTAAAGGGGCAATGATATATTCTACTAAAAACAAGGAAGTGCTGTACGCCAGCCAACCGCAATCGTTACTGACACCTGGTGCGAGTGTAAAACTATTAACTGCTGCCAGTGCGCTGGATCACCTTGGGCAAAACTATCGGTTCAAGACCGAACTGTATACGACCGGGAACATCACGGACGGGGTATTAAATGGTGATGTCATCGTTAAAGGCTACGGTGATCCAACACTTGGTTCCAGCACTAAACAGCAATTTTTAAATGGGCCGACTCTCGAAGGCATGGCGCAAGATCTCAAGAAGCTGGGTATTCACCTTGTAAAAGGCAACATCATCGTCGATCATTCATTCTTTACGAATGATGTCTACCCGCCGGGATGGACATGGGACAATGAAAGCAATCCGGTCCAAGCGCAAATAACCGCGTTAGCCGTGGATCGCGGTACCGTCCGCGTCCATTTTGAACCTGGAAAAATCGGCAAGAACGTGAAGGTAACGGTGGAGCCAAACGTTGAGGGAATCGAAATGATCAATACCGCTGTCACCGGTGAGGCCGAGGCGGAAAATACGCTGAAGATCGAAAGAGTCCGCAGTGAAAATACGATTAAAGTTTCGGGCGTGCTGCCTGCCGGAACGGAGATAAGCTATAAAGACGTCACCCTCGAAGCGCCGCATGTACATGCAGGCTACGTGCTGAAACAGCAGTTACAGGCAGCGGGCGTCAATGTCCACCCGCTCAGCAAAGTGGTGGCTGATGCGAAACCGGCGGATGCCAACTTAGTGAAAACCTATGAATCTGCCGCTCTATCGGAAATCGTCAAGTTCATGAACCACCATAATGACAACTTTACAGCCGAAATGATTACTCGCACGCTCGGCACCCTGAACGGCGGCAAGGGAACTTTTACAGGCGGTATCAATACGGTTCATAGCATGATGAAAAAAGTGATTGCGACGGAATTTGACATGATGGACGGTTCCGGCTGGACCACTTACACACAAATTTCCGCTGAACAATTTGCCAGCTTGTTAGCAGCCCAAACCGAAAAACCAACATTCCAAGTGTTCTATGATTCGCTTCCAGCCATCGACGGGACACGCCTAGTCGGGATTCAAGAACACCGCGAAGACATGCGGAGCATCTCCGGATACATCCAAACCCAAAACGGCGACCTGCTAGCCTACTCACTACTCCTAAACGGCTACAGCCCAACACCAAGCAAACAATTCATCGAAAACTTTGTGGAGAAACTAGCGGTGCAATAAAGCATAGGGACGGTTCTCGTGCTTCATTTCATGAAGCATGAAGAACCGTCCCTTCGTTTCCTGAAAGGTCTTTGTTTGTTATACAGAAAAGTCTTAGCCCGCACAGGCTAAGACTTTTCTTTTTCTGTCCGTTTATTCATTGCCTATTGTGATGTCGGCAATGACAGGATAATGATCGCTTGGGAACTGTCCATTTTTTTGGTAGTTGTTAATTTCAATAGTTTCTGCTGACACATTTCCTTTTGCAAGAATCCAGTCAATTCGTCTGTCTGGTCCGCCGCCTGTTGGATCACGGAAACCGTTGAAAGTTCCAAGCTCTTCATTCACTCTCGTTTCAGCTGATTCCCATAAATCAACAAATGCACCATCGCTTGTTAAGGTTTGGTGTGGAAGGCTGTCCGGGCTGGTATTAAAATCTCCTGTTAAGATAATGGGTAATTCAGGGTCAAAGTCTTTAATTTTTTCTACAATTAATTCTGCACTCTTTTCTCGTGCTTCGGCAGATTGATGATCAAAATGAGTATTTACTGCATAGAATTGTTGATTGCTTTGGTTATCAACAAATTTAGCCCATGTTACCATCCTTGGAATGTTATTTCCCCACGTTTTAGAGCCAATGACCTCTGGCGTATCGGAAAGCCAAAAATGGTCATATTCTAATGGAGTAAAACGAGTTTCATTATAAAAAATCGCTGAATATTCGCCTCTATTTCCACCCTCCCGGCCTAATCCAATCCAAGCGTAGCCGGGTAAAGTTTCTTCTAAATCCTGGAGTTGTCCATATAAAACCTCTTGGGTTCCAATGATATCTGGCTGTTCCATTCGAATCAGCTTTTTGATCGTAGGGACTCTTTCCGCCCATGTATGCGGGGATGGGTCAGAGTTATTTTCGTACCTTAAATTAAAAGTCATCACCTTTAAGTTTGTTTCGGATGCTTGTCCAGACATTTCAGCAGCCAGAACATTTGCAACACCTGAAAATACCATCATCAGTACCACGGCCGCCAATAAAACAGAATTTGATAGTTTTCTCAACATACTTTCCCTCCTAGTTTTTTGATTACAGGGTAAGTATAATGTGTGAAAGTAAACGATATATAAAAAAAGATCATTCTCTTTTATAAGATAATTTAAGGACAAAAAAAGCCTGTTAAATCAAGGGTTTAGGAGCCAAAAATATGATGAACGTCTTAGATAAACATGAATATATGTAAATATTTCCAGGTAGTTTTACCTAGTTATTTTTACAATATTTTAAGAAACAGAGGGACGGTTCTTCTGTTTCACTATCGAAATCGGAAAAAAAGTGAACACTCACGTTCAATTCAGGAGGAAAACAAACGCTCATTCAACCCTTCAGTCGAAATTCAAATGGAGATAGAGTAGAACGGGTCTAACAAAAGAAGTAACCAAGCCGCCGATTAAGTACGGGAGAAGGTTACTTCTTTTTATAGTATTCCCTTTTCTATGTGCTTTAACCTGTTGTTGTGACCGCTAAATAAGATGAAACAACTTTTGCTAGATAAGGATGACACACCTTTTTCCAGTTAAAGACGTGCGTTTTACATGGAGAGGCGTACATGATAGCCTTGCTCAACAGGCGCCCACGGGGTGGATTTAAAAAGTAAAGAAAGGGATTTATTTAGTGTACCGAAGAATTAATCTGATGTTAGAATAATAATATTATTGGCAATTGAGGTAAATTTCAAATTTATTTTACTGAAGGGTTAGGTTTTTTTGTAATACCTTATTCTTTAGTTATAGAGATTTGATAAGAAAGACTCCCATAAAAATACCATTAGATATAAGGAGTGTGAAAAGAATATGATTGTTCCGGTGAATTTGGCACAAGAAATTGTAGACAGAATGAAAGAGATTATAAACCAAGATATTAACTATATTGATCCGAATTGCATCATTATCGCAAGTACCGATAGAAAAAGAATTGGTGATTTCCATGGTGGTGCGCAAGTGGTTCTAAAGAAAAAAGGTATGGTAGCGATTACCGATGAAAACCAATTTATCGGGACTCGCAAGGGGATAAATCTACCCGTTTATTTTGACGATAATATCGTAGGAATTATTGGAATTACCGGTAAGGAAGAGGAAGTCTCTAAATACGGAAAAATCATTCAAAGTATGACGGAAATACTTATAAAAGAAGCTTTTATCAAAGAGCAAAGTAAGATTGAAAGGGAGAGCAAAAAGCAATTTATAGAAGAAGTCTTATTTAGAATTAATGATGAAGACAAAGAAACTATCAGAATCCGTTCTGAACTTCTAAATGTCAAATTAGATATTCCAAGAGTAACTCTAGTTGCTAGAGTTCAACAAGTGAAAAAAAGAAAAATGATTGACACTGCAGTTAACAATTATCATATCTATAACTTTATTAATAGATACATAGATTATGATCAACAAAACTTACTTGTTCAGAGTGGATTAAATTACATCATGATATTAAATATGAATACAACTAATGACTTAATTGGACTTGTGAAAAAAATATACGAAAACCTCAAACATGAATACAATTTATCCATTTGCTTTGGGATAGGCAGTGAAAGTAGAGATGATGCAGGAATCCGTCAATCCTTTGAAGAAGCAAAGAAATCTTTAATGGTTTCTTTACTTTATAAAAAAAGATTTTATGTTTCAATTTTTGATTTAGATTTAGAGCTAGTTGTTAATGATCTTTCGGAAAAAGCAAAATATAATTACCTTTTTAAGGTCTTTAAATATTTGGATGAAGAACAGCTTTCTTCATATATTGAAGTCTTATCGACCTATTTTCGTAATAACGGATCGATTATGAAGACTGCTGATGAGCTGTTTCTTCACAAAAATACCTTGCAGTATAAGCTGAATAAAATTAAAACAGTAACAGGTTACGATCCAAGAAATACTAGGGATTTAGTTGTGTTGTATCTTGCGGTTCTTATCTATAAATCTGAAGGCGCGTATAAGACATTCATGTTATAAGTAACAAAAATAGTTGAAATTTTCCTCTGACCTTTTAGTCTCGGTAACATAGATTAAAATTCTGAAAAGTAATAAATTTTTAACTACACGGAATATTCTATGTCCAAATTAACACCAACTTTTTAAGTGTAAAACAATCTCCAGAGTTAGGAAGAAGGTGTAGCGAGAGGAGTTTTCAATGAAAATTATAATTGCTGCTGACTCGTTTAAAGGAAGCTGCTCGACTCTTGAAGTAGCAGCTGCAATTGAAAAAGGTATTAGAAAGATTAAAGAAGATGTAGAGATTGTAAAATTACCGGTTGCTGATGGTGGCGAGGGAACCGTAGATGCTTTGGTTCTGGGCACAGGAGGTACCTATGAAACTGTGGAAGTCATTGGTCCGTTAGGTAAAAAGGTCGAGGCAAGGTTCGGAATTCTGGAAGGTAATATTGCAGTAATTGAAATGGCATCTGCTTCAGGATTACCTCTATTAAAAGAAGATGAACTGGATCCATTAAAAGCGACTACGTATGGTACAGGCCAACTCATTAAGGCAGCTATGGATAAGGGCTGCAAAAAAATTTTTTTAGGCATAGGTGGAAGCGCTACCAATGATGGCGGTGTTGGGATGGCCCAATCGTTAGGCGTCTCGTTTAAGGATCGAGACGGGGCAGAAATCGGCTATGGTGGCGGAGAACTGTCGCGGATAGCTGATATCGATATTAGTAAATTGGATCAAAGAATAACTCGGACAGAAATTATTGTAATGTCAGATGTAACCAACCCTTTGTGTGGAGAAAAAGGAGCCTCCTATGTATATGGCCCACAAAAGGGAGCAACTACTGAAATGATAAAACAATTGGACGCAAATTTAAAACATTTTGCAAAGGTAATAAATGAGAAGCTTGGAAAGGATGTTCTTCAAATTCCAGGTTCAGGTGCAGCTGGAGGGTTAGGTGCAGGTTTAATTGCATTTTGTAATGTTGAACTCCATGCAGGTGTTGAAAAAATCTTGGATTTAATCTGCATTGACGGCCATTTAGAAAATGCTGATTTAGTTTTTACAGGTGAAGGCAGGATTGATCACCAATCTGTATTTGGAAAGGTTCCAGTTGGTGTAGCAAAAAGGGCAGCAAAGAGAAATGTGCCGGTTATTGCGATTGTAGGAAGTATTGGAGATGGTGCAGCTGAAGTTTATGCTCATGGTTTAACTGCCATTCAAGATATTATAACAAAACCCATGACCTTACAAGAGGCAATGGAAAACGCTCAGATTCTAATTGAACAAGCGGCAGAAACCGTAATGAGAGTAATAACGATTAAGTCTGATACCCAATTCATTGGTATACATAGAAAGGAACACGAACTGGCATGAAAATGGTAGTGCTTGATGGTTATACCACCAATCCTGGCGATCTAACCTGGGAAGGCTTTGAGAAGTATGGACAACTAACCGTTTATGACCGTACAACTTTTAACAAAGATGAAGAATTCAAGATTCTTAAAAATATCGGTGATTCAGAAATCGTTTTTACTAATAAGACTCCTATTACTAAAAATATACTTGATCATGTTTCTAATTTGAAATATATAGGAGTGTTGGCAACTGGCTACAATGTAGTAGATATAAAAGCTGCAATGGAAAATGGCATAGTAGTTACCAACATCCCTAATTATGGCACCCAGACAGTAGCACAAATGACTTTTGCATTACTACTAGAGCTTTGTAATCGGGTTGGTACTCATCATGAGGAAGTGAAAAGGGGTGCCTGGAGTAAATCATTAGACTGGTGTTTCTGGAATTATCCGCTTGTAGAATTATCAGGGAAAACGATTGGTATCATTGGATACGGGAGAATTGGTCAAGCTGTAGGAAAGATTGCACAAGCTTTTGGCATGAAAGTTTTAGCATTTAACCGATCCAAAAATAGTTTACTAGAAAATGAATCTGTTAAATACGTAAAACTAGATCGACTATTTCAGGAATCGGATGTTATTAGCCTTCACTGCCCATTAACAGAAGAAACAAAAGAGATTATAAATTCAAATACGATTTCAAAAATGAAAGAGACCGTGATGATTATAAATACCGCTAGAGGGCCATTAATTGACGAAGTTGCCTTAGCTGTTGCCTTAAATAAGGGTAGAATTGCTGGAGCAGCATTAGATGTAGTAGCAATAGAACCTATTAATAATGATAATCCATTACTGACAGCGAGGAACAGTATTGTAACACCACATATTTCATGGGCTTCAAAAGAAGCTAGAAAAAGGTTAATGGATATTGCTTTAACAAACCTCGAAAGCTTCTTAAATAAAGAACCGGTAAATGTTATTAGATTTTAAATATGGTTTTACAAAAGAATTAAATATAAAGAGGAGTGAAAGTGTTGAGTACTGAACATACAATTCGTGAATTAATAGAAAGATCAAGAGCTGCACAAAAAATCGCAGAAGGTTTTTCTCAAAGAAAAGTGGATGAACTCGCTGCCGCAATTGTGTATACCTTTTCAAGACCTGAACTTGCAAGAGAGATTGCCGAGGAATGTGTGGCCGAAACGGATATAGGAAATGTAGAGTCTAAAAAGGCAAAGTTAATGAATAAAATGCCGGCTATTTTTTACCAAGTTAAAGATGTAAAAACGGTAGGAGTGATTGACCGAGATCCTGAAATGGGCATTACCAAAATTGCCAAACCTATAGGTGTTATAGCTGCTCTCGTTCCAAGCACGAACCCAGAAGCAACGCCTATATTTAAAGGAGTCTTGGGTCTTCGAGCAAGAAATGCAGTTATTTTTGCACCGCATCCTGCAAGTAAAAAGACATCAATGAAAGTTGTAGATATCATGAGAGAAATTTTAGAGAAAAATGGTGCACCTAAGGATTTATTTATATGTATAGATCAGCCATCAAAGGATTTATCGCAAGAATTGATGAGGCAAGCTGATCTTACAATGGCAACCGGAAGTGGAGACATGGTGAAAGCAGCATACAGTTCTGGTAAACCTGCGTACGGTGTAGGTGCCGGAAATGCAGTAGTTGTAATTGACGAGACAGCAGATCTTGCCGAGACAGCCGCTAAGATACGAATTGGCAAAACCGGAGACAATGCTTCTGGATGCTCTGCAGAGAATTCACTCGTTATTCATGAAAGCGTTTACGATGAAATGCTTGAACTTCTTCAACTACAAGGGGGATACCTTGCTTCTCCAGAAGAAAAAGCAAGACTTCAAGAGGTAATGTGGGAAGATGGTCATTTATCTAGAGATATAGTAGCAAAACCTGTTGATAGAATTGCAAATCTTGCAGGAATCAATATACCGGACAATACTGCATTCTTAATGGTGAAAGAAACAGGAGTAGGGAAAGACTATCCGTTTTCGGGAGAGAAAATGTCTTTAGTTCTAACAGTCTATAAATATAGTGAATTTGATGAGGCTATCGATATGGTTAATCGCATAACTTCCTACTCTGGATTTGGTCATTCATGCGGAATCCATTCAAATAATCAAGAACATATTATGCAACTTGCCTTAAATACAAAAACAACAAAAGTAATAGTAAGACAGCCGCATGGTGCTGCTAATAGTGGTGCGTGGTTCAATGGTTTAGCTAATACCTTCTCATTAGGCTGTGGAACTTGGGGCGGTAACATCGTATCAGAAAATGTAACACAGAAGCATTACATGAATACAACCTGGGTAGCAGAACCGATTGATCGGCAACCAGCTTCCGAGGAAGAAATTTTCGGTGATTTACTAGCTACTGTGAACGTTTAATGGGAGGAGGAACTAAGGATGTATCGCTTCCAGCTTAGACCCGTAATTTATGAATTAAAAACAGTCGATGAGTTTGTGGCTCAATTTAATATCTCAGCAGATGATTATGTCTTCACAGAAAAGTTTTTGTATGAAAAGTATTTAAAAGGAAAACTAGATTGCCAATTTCTTTTCCAAGATGATTACGGTCTTGGCGAGCCAAGTGACATTATAATTGACAAAATCATCCATGACATTTATGGGAAAGAGATTAAAAGAATCATTGGTATCGGAGGAGGAACTATTTTAGATATTTCCAAGCTTCTTTGTATAAAGGATGCTTCATCTACTGAGGAGATTTTTGAAGATCAGATACCTTTGGTTAGAGATAAAGAGCTAATCTTGATCCCTACAACATGTGGAACAGGCTGTGAAGTCACATGTGTATCAGTAGTAGATATAACAAAAAGAAAGACTAAGATTGGAAAGAGAATAGAAGAAAACTTTGCCGATGCGGCCGTACTCATTGAGGAGTTACTAGACAGTATTCCGGAGAAAGTTTTCACCTACAGTTCTGTGGATGCATTAATTCATGCCATGGAAATTTTTGTCGCTCCAACGGGAAATCCATACAATGATGTCTTTTGTAAATCAGCTATAGAAATTATTCTCTCCAGATATAAAGTCCTTGTTGAAGACGGACTTGACAAAAGATTTGATTTTATCGGGGAATTCCTAAGGGCTAGTACCTTCGCAGGCATAGCTCTCTCAAATACAGTATGCGGGGCGGTTCATGCATTTGCCATGCACTTTGGAAGTGTTCATCATGTACCTCATGGTGAATCAAATGCGAGATTTTTGTCCGGTGTATTCAATAAATATGCTGAAAAATCTCCGACTGGTAAGTTACTAGAACTTGCTGAGATTATAAATAAAACATTGGACATAGATACCGATATTCGAGGTTCCTTCCATGCATTAGAAGATTTAGTCAGTAAGCTAATCCCTAAAAAGAAATTAAGAGAGTACGGGGTAAAAGAGGAAGATATCGAGAGCTATGTTGATAAGGTAATCGAAAGTCAACAAAGATTATTAATTAACAACTTTGTCCCTCTAACAAAAGAAGACTTAATTGATATTTATCGTGTCGTCTACTAAGAAATGGGAGGTAAGAAAGTGTCCCAAAAAAAAGTTGAAATCGTTGAAGTTGGACCAAGGGATGGGTTTCAGAATGTTCCCGAATTCATTCCAACAGATGTGAAACTTAAGGTTATTGAAGGAATTGTTAAATCAGGCATTAAAAGTATACAAATTACGTCCTTCGTCAGTCCCAAAGCCATTCCTCAAATGAAAGATGCTAAGGACGTAACAGCGGCTTGCTTAGTTAGGTATCCGGACCTCCGCTTATTTGCTCTGGTACCAAACCTTTATGGTGCTAAGGCAGCTGTTGAAAGTGGACTAAAAGAGCTTGCTTACGTTATTTCGGTTAGTAAAACTCATAACACCAAAAATGTTAAAAGAACTCATGATGAGTCTTTTGAGGAATTGGATCAAATCGTTCAACTTTATCCTGAGATAAAAGTCACTTTAGATGTCGCGACAACTTTTGGCTGTCCATTTGAGGGGGAAATGTCGCTTGAGGAAGTTATGGCCTTTTTACAAAGAGGATATGACTTGGGTATTCGCACCTTTAATTTATGTGACACAGTAGGGCTGGCGCATCCAGAACTAATAAAAGAGGTTGTTGGAACTGTATTAAAAACATACCCTGATTGCGAGTTCCAAATTCACATCCATGATACAAGAAATATGGGAATGATCAATTCATTTACAGCAATTCAATGTGGAATCACGAAGGTTCAAACCGCGATAGGAGGACTAGGAGGCTGTCCATTTGCTCCCGGGGCATCAGGAAATACATCTACAGAGGATTTTGTCTATATGTTAAATAAAATGGGCTACGATACAGGAGTAAATTTCGATACTCTACTAGAAACTGCAACCTATTTGAAGGGGAATGTTACCAGCGGAATATACAGCGGGCATCAAATATTTATCGACAAAACTAAAGTGTCTACTCAATAAAATTAAACATCACATTTACACCCCCGCAGCAGGGGTGAGGGAGGAATTAATATGAAACTAAAAAAACTACTACTTTTAATCATAACGGCTAGTATGGTGCTGGTTTTGGGTGCCTGTGGAGGTTCAGAAGCAGGCGGTAATGGTGATGAGGAAATTGTTCTAAAGTTCGGCCATGTTCTTGCACCAGATCATCCATATAACTTAGCTGCAGAAAAATTTAAAGAAATATTAGAAGAAAATGCCCCACAACCAGTAAAAGTTGAGATCTTTCATAGTTCCCAATTAGGGAGTGAGCGTGACCTTACTGAAGGATTACAGTTGGGAACAGTCGATATCGCTATTGCTCCAGGTACCATTAGTACATTTGAACCTAAGATGGGTGTACTAGATTTACCTTATATTTTTAGAGATAAAGAGCATGCTTATAAAGTGCTTGATGGGGAAATTGGTCAAGAATTAGCTAAGGATCTCCCTTCAATTGATTTAAGACTACTTTCTTATTGGGAGAACGGATTTAGACATGTAACCAATAGTTCAAAACCTATAGTGACTCCTGAAGACCTTAAGGGTGTTAAGATACGAGTTCCAGAGAATAGTATTTATGTTGACTCTTTTAAAACTTGGGGTGCCAACGTAACAACAATGGCCTTCGGCGAATTATTTACTGCACTTCAACAAAAAACGGTAGATGCTCAGGAGAATCCATTAGCCCTCATTGCAACAAATAAATTTTATGAGGCGCAGGAATACCTCTCATTAACCGGGCATTTCTATGGCCCAGCCCATGTTATCATTTCTGAACATACTTGGAAAAAACTTTCACCAGAAATGCAAGAGGCTGTTCAAAAAGCTGCTGATGAAGCCAGAGATTATGAGCGTCAATTATTAGCAGATAAAGATGCAGAATATCTAGAAACGCTTGAAGCGGAAGGCATGAAGGTAAATGAGGTTGATCTTGAGGCATTCCAAAAGGCTTCCGAACCAGTTTGGGAAATGTATAGAGATGAATATGGAGATCTAATCGATCAAATTCAAAATGTAAAATAATTAGAATTGTAGACAGGGGAATTATTATTAATTCCCCTGTACCCCTATTGGAGGTGTATTAAAAGTGAAAGGTTTATTTAGCCGCTTAGATCGTTTGGAAGAGTATATCTTAATTATTACCTTTCCACTAATGCTTTTATTTGTTTTTGCTGGAACAATTTTCCGATATTTTGAAATTGGTTCCTTAACTTGGGCAGAAGAAGCAGCAAGATATTTGATGATTTGGCTAGCATTCGCAGGGATAGGACTTGGTTTTAAGAAAAATGTACATTTAGGTTTATCTTTTTTTGTTAATAAATTTCCGACTGCTGTACAAAAATTCCTGTTCTTTGTACGTGCTGCATTTATTATTCTATTTGGTGGTTTAATTACTTATTATACTTCTATTCTTGTAAGCAATCAGATGCAAAATACACAGCTTTCTCCTGCTTTAGGTATACCAATCTGGTTGGTGTACAGCGCTATTTTGTTCGGCTCTATTATGATTATTATAAGAACGGTACAAATGGCAACATCCTCTATAAAATTTAATGATTATTCAACACAGGAAAGAGAGGAGGTCGAATTATGACAGCAGCCATTTTATTTGTAAGTCTTGCTGTACTATTATTACTGAATGTTCCGATTGCTGTTAGTTTAGGACTTGCCACTTTCTTTGCCGTCATTGGAAGTGACTTAAGTCTCCCAATGACTGTCATTCCACAACGAATGTTTACATCGGTCGATTCCTTTCCATTTATGGCTATTCCATTTTTTATGCTTGCCGGTTCAATTATGCAAACCGGAGGAATATCCAGCCGGCTCATTAATTTTGCAAAAAGTCTAGTTGGTGCCCTGCCTGGTGGACTCGGGATTATTGCAGTATTTTCTTCAGGATTTTTTGGGGCAATATCCGGATCAAATGCTGCAACGGTTGCTGCCATCGGAAAAATTATGATTCCTTCAATGGTTAAGGAAAAATATCCAAGAGAATATGCAAGTGCTTTAATTGCTTCAGCAGGTACATTAGGGGTGGTAGTGCCGCCAAGCGTTCCTATGATTACATATGGGGTTATCAGTGGAGTCTCTATAGGTGCTTTATTCTTAGCTGGTTTTATTCCCGCCTTACTAATGGTGATGGCTTTGTGCTTCATTATTATGTATAAAGCAAAAAAAGAGAACTTACCAAAGGGTAGATTGTCTTTAAAAGAATTATGGATCTCATTTAAGGATGCTATTTTAGCTCTATTAATGCCCGTTATCGTATTGGGAGGAATTTATGGAGGTATTTTTACACCAACCGAGGCTGCAGCGGTTGCTTGTGTGTACGCCCTCATTGTCACACTATTTGTATATCGTGAAATCAAAATTAAAGATTTGTATCAAATAATCTTGAGTTCTGGTCAAGCTACCGCCATTGTATTTTTTGTTATTGCCACATCTAGTGCGTTTTCATGGCTCCTGACTGCAGAACGAATCCCCGACACTCTTGCTCAAATGATTTTAGGCATCTCAGACAATGCCGTTATTATTCTACTAGCTATCAACTTATTGTTGCTTATTTTTGGAGTTTTTTTGGAAACAAATGCAATCATTTTGCTCGTAACTCCAATTTTATTACCAATAGCAGCTGCAATTGAACTAGATCCACTTGTGTTAGGGATTATTATTGTTGTAAATACATCCATTGGGATGCTGACACCGCCTATGGCCTTGAACGTTGTAGTAGCTTCAGGTATAAGTGGTTCAACCATTGAAGATATCAGTAAAAGAATAGTACCTTTCTTTATTGCTTTGCTCGTTGTCGTATTGTTGATTACCTTTATTCCTGAAATTACTTTCTTCTTGCCGAATCTTTTAGGCGAATTATAGAATTTGCTTAATTTTATAAGCTTATAAGCTAAAGGAAGGAAGCAAAAATGTGAACACCCAAAATGTTTTTACCGGTATAACAGCTGCTATTTTGGCCTGTACAGGGGCTGCAGTCTTTGTTATTGATACAGCTATTTCGGCTGGATTCAGTCAAATAGAGCTGGTTTCTTGGATGTTTTCTATTTATCTATTAGGCGGGATAGCTAGTCTATTCCTTACAGTAGTTTATAAAATACCAATAATCGGTGCTCATTCTTTAGCCACAATTGTTTTCTTAAGTACATCGGCTATGAATTACTCATTGCCTGAATTAGCAGGAAGCTATTTAATAGCCGGTTTAATTATTGTGATTATCGGTTTAACGGGTTTATTTGACAGGTTGATCAAACTCTTACCTACAGCAATCATTGATGCCATGATGGCTGGAATACTTGCTAACTACATCGTTAAAGTCATTCCTGCCATTAAGGATCTGCCAATAGTGGGAATGATGACAGTAGTGGGATTCCTCATATCTCAGATTATCTTTAAAAAGGTCCCTAGATTTTTAGGTGCATTACTGTTTGGGTCAGTAGCCTTATTTATTTTACATCGGCCAATAGAGATGGACGGGGTAAGTTTTGTGATTCCACAAGTAGTAGCCCCGGAATTTTCAATAGTTGGGGTTATTTCATTATCTATTCCGATTGCGTTTTTAATCCTGAGTAATGAAACAGCAGTAGCAATGACCGCATTAAAGAAGAATGGATATTCTCCACCTGTTTCGAGAACCGTCGTTACATCAGGAATAGCCACGAGTATAGCTGGTTTCTTTGGCGGGCATGCAGCCGGTCCTGGAGGCATGACCACTGCATTATGCTCTAGTCCTGAAGCAGGACCCAAAAAAGAAAGGTACTGGGCTGCAATTATTGCAAGTCTATTAATAGCCCTTTTTGGGCTGTTTGCTTGGTTTACCATTCCATTTATTCAAATATTGCCAGGCTCCTTCCTGACAATAATTGCTGGTTTTTCGTTATTAGGAATATTAGGCAATAGTCTCTATTCAACTTTTGGCAACCAAAACTATTACTTTTCTTCCATTTTTACATTTATTGTAGCACTTTCAGGAATAACAGTTTTCCAAATCTCACCAGCCGTCTGTGCATTAATAGTGGGGATACTAACATCTAGAATCTTAAAAGAGGGTGGAGAAAATAGTTTAGAGGAAAAGAAAGTTGAAGAGGGAAAACAACAAAAAGAAGGGGCCTAACAAAGGGACCAGTCCCCCCAGCACGTTTATGCGTTACGCGCCGGTGGTCAGGCTCACTGGCCATGCATGACTCTTAAAGTAATTCCATATTTTCAATAATTTGTATTTACACACAAGAAAAAAACTCCTATTGTAGAAGTTGTTGACCTTGTTTTGTTCCCTTAACAAACAAGTCTTCTACAAAGGAGTTTTCACTTTGAGTAATAAAAGTATAGGTCGAGAAGGCTTTTAATTAGTTTGCTAGGTTTAAACTTTATACTCTCTAATCAATAATCTCTATTAAACTATCCTTCAGCTTTTCCTTCGCTCCTTTCCGCCACTGCTTCACCGCGGAAACCGAAACACCTTCAATCTCAGCAATTTCTGAAACCGATAGCATGTGAACACAGGTATACATAACCCACTTCTTTTGTTGCCCCGTTAAATGACACCCTTCAACCAAAGATAGAATAAACTCGTTTGCATTGAGCATCGGATCTGCATCATCATCTTGAATCATCTCCCAGAATTCTTCCTTCGGATAAACATTCCGATGCTCTAATCGACTGGACCTCTTCATTTCCGTTAACATCCTTCCCCTTATATACGTATAAGCGAATGAAACAAAATGCCCTTTTTCTGGATCAAACCTTTCCTGTGCTTCCCAAAGTGCGATTAGACCTGTTTGGTAGAATTCAGACTGATTTTTATAGATGTTCAGTGATTGGATGATTTTATGAATCATCGGTTCAAATTGTTTTTTCAGCTGTTCAAATTCCTCCAACTTGCATTCCTTTCGAAAAGAGTGCACCTTTCCTTGAATTCCTAGGTAGCTTTACCATACTAAGGGGAAGGGGATGAGACAAAAGCAGGAATGTGAGATTTTAAGGGGAATTGATCATGAAATATAAATTTTCCCCAAGTGAAATATGATTTTCTCTGAGAGAAATTTGAAGTATCAATCAATTTGATAGAGTCCTAATTTCTTAAAAATTTAGAAAAAATTAGAAATAACTATTGGAATTTTTTAGGAAGTAGGTTACAGTAGAAATAGGTATAGTAAAAAATACCTATTAAGGGATATGATTCCAAATTAGAGGAAGGGGAAGGTGTGTGTTGTTTGAAAAAAGTAGAAAACTTTATTACGCGCAGTACGATGGCTCTCCTGCCAGCAAATGATGGAATGAATCAAACTATTATTCTAGATCTGTTTGGCAACAGGTTCAGTCATCCCCATTCAAAGTTAAAAATACTAGATGATGCTTGTCTTGTCAGAGCATGCAGCTATGACGGGAGAATCAAGGCAGTCCGGACCGCACTCCATTACTTTAACAAAACACCTCTTATGATCTGTCCGCAAGATTCGATTTTTGCAATGCCAACTAAATCACCCCACGACTACGACTGTATCTGGTTGTTCCACCACCATATTAAAGCCTTCTTTATAGAAGTCAGCACACCCTGCGTATTATTCAAAAACGGTTATCGATTAAAGGTCGATTGCTCCATCTATTCCTTACATAAACAATGGGAACGAACAGCTAACGTGACCACTTATTTCTCGCCCTCCAAAGGGATCGTGTGAAGGCAGATTCGCCGTTGCTGGAAGTAATCTCATACATAACTGTTTAAACAAACGTTTGATGAAACATAGGAACGGTTCTTAGGAGTAGAAGCGGAAGTTCAATGTCCATTTTGAAATGACACAAAAAACGTCCTAAGTGATATATACCACTTGGGACGTGACAAATTTGTTTAATGTTATTTATCCCGTAATTTCCCCTTTTCATATTGCAAAAGCCATTCCAATGCATCCAGCGCTTTTTCTTTCGACATTTTAGACTCGTAGTTATCGTTTGCATATTTAGGTATTGGCTCGGCTAGCTTGTTAAAGTCTTCTCCTTTTAAAAGGAAATCAGTCGATACTTTAAAGAAATCTGCAATTTTGATTAAGGTTCCATAGTCCGGTTGCCGAAATCCTCTTTCGTAATTCGATAAATTTTGGTGAGGAATGTTTAATTTTTCAGCCAAGGCTTTTTGAGTAAGATTGTCTCTTTCCCTTAATCCGCGAATTCTATCTCCTAAAGTAGCCATGATTCATTGTCCTCCCAAACGTCACTTACTTCTTCAAATTGTACTATATTCTTCAATATGAATAAAAAGCATTAAACAAAAAGTATATTTTTGTATTGACATAAACGAATCGTATATTTAGTATTGGTTTATAGGTATTCTTCAATTCGTATATAAGGAGGGTATAGAAAATGAAAGTAAATGATACGGTTCGTTTGATCCGTTTGTCAAAAGGGATTACTCAAAAACAGGTAGCAGCCCAGTTGAAAATACCAGTCCAAACCTATAATGGTTACGAATTAGGAAGACGCAAAATCCATGTTGAACTATTAAAGGAAATAGCAATCGTATTAGATGAACCCATTCATATACTTTTTAACTACACATTATACAAATCGAAGAAATGAGAACCAATATAAGTTTTCCCAAAAAACTTCATTTAAGATAACACATCCCGAAACAAAGTTGATAGTGCGTCGTCGTAAAACGTTTCGTAAATACGAAATATATGAAGTGCAGGTTGTTTGAAAAAGAAGAAAAGAAACTCATAACCGGAGGCAATCCAATTACTGGGTTAGGAAAAGGATTATGATGAAAGTCATCGAGCGGGGCCATGAATTTATAGAAAAATTACAGCTTCGTAACAGAATGAACGGATTTTAAAACATGCTGCAAACCATAAAAAATAGACTTGTGCTGCTGAAAGCAGGAGCAGGTGCAAAAAGAGGGAAGCGAAAATGATCATATCTTGTACAAATTCGACGATCTCTACCGCTGAAAGTTTGGAGATTGTTCGAAGAGACCATACCGGTCTAATCGATACTTTACTAAGCGTATTCAGAAAAAAAGAGGTGTCCACATCGCCCTTTAAGCAGTCTGAATCTATTTATTATCCTTATTGGGTGATTCACTATCATCTTTCATTTACTGACAGGGTGGAATCGATGTTCATTGTGGTTGATGGCTTTACTGGCGATGCCAGCTTCACAAAAGGTCTTCCGATTTTGGATCAGGTGGAGGTAGAGAACAATAAGCTGGTCAGATGTTCGATTCCTTTAGTCAAATCGATATTACTGGCAAATGATTTTTTGACTGACAACCTAATTTTTAGGGATAAACGCATGCCGTCTTGCAGTCCAGTCGATTTTTTGAAACTTTACAAACCATATTATATTTACAGTAACGAGAAGAATGGCAAGCTGATTTACAAAGCAATCGATGCCCAGACCGGTGAGCGAAACTATTCACTGGATATCGTTTATCCGCAACTGTTGTTTGAAGAAGAGCGATCGGGAGAAATTCGGGAAGGAAATCGATTTGAAAATCGTTTACGACGCCCCAAGACTTATTGAAACAGAGGGACGGTTCTTGCGTTTCATGAAACGCAAGAACCGTCCCTCTGTTCCACTAATGTCCAATAAAAAAAGGGATCTGATCTCACTGCTTTAACGCCTTAATATAGTAAGGGTCAGGCACCTAAAATTATTGTACAGCTTAATAAATCCATTCCTCTCTCAGTTTGCTGAATTCCCCTTTAAGCTCCATTTCTTCCATCCAAAAGTTAACCGTATTGGTGAATTTTGCATCGCCATGTTGCATTAAATAGCCAAATTGACTTTTATCCCAAGGATTATCCGTTAATGCAGCATAAAGGGTTTCATTGTTTTTCGCATAATAAATGGCCTCGATGCTATCCGTGATCATCACATCTACTTCACCACTGGAAACTTTTTCTGGGATTTCGAGATTGTTATTAAAAACAATGATTTCGGCGTTTTTTATATTTTTCCTTACAAATTCCTCGTTGGTGCCGCCTGGGTTTACGCCAATTTTCACATCAGACTGGTCAATAGCTTGTAAACTCGTAAATTTATCTTTATCTTCCGCACGTATGAGAGGTGATTTTCCAAATGGAATATATCCATCTGAAAATTGGGCTTGAACTTGTCTGTTCATTCTCCTCGTAATTCCACCCATGGCAATATCGAATTTATCCGCAAGTAAATCTTCCATTAACTTGGGCCAGCTCGTCTTAATAAATTTGACCTCTACCCCTAATTCATTTGCTAATAGTTTGGCAGCTTCAATATCATACCCTTCATATTGTTGTGTTTCGGGATTAAAGTAGGTAAAGGGTTTATAGTCCCCAGTGGTGCCGACACGAATGTAGCCTTGTTTAAGTATTTTGTCCAAGCGAGAATCAAATTTCTTTTCTACTTTACGATCCGAAGAGTGATTGTTACCTTTGTCAGAAGCAAATGCTGAATACGCAAACATTCCGCTAAATACGATACTCAAAACCAAAACTAGTTTTAATAGCTTTTTATTCATTCAAATCTCCCTTCCTTTTTCTCTATTTATCAGATAATTTAGATAATTAAAGTCTAAGAAGTATTAATAGTCTAGTCAACATGCCTTTCGTTTCAAATGCTGAAATAGTACTTAAATCTTATTTAAATCACAAAAATAGTGTTTACTAAGGTAAATAGAACTGAATTGAAGGGTTACCGCAAAGGAGACCTGCAAGGATGAAAATACAGAAAGGGAGAACTGTATAATGGTTTCGAAAAAAATTTTATAAAAAAACAAAAAGTCGAAAAAAATTTCTTGCGAAAATTATCTGAATAGATATATAATTCTGAATAAACAAAAACAAACAGGATGGTAAATATGAAAGAGACTAAAAATGGTCAAAACAAAACAGAGTTAGATAGTTTATCAGTCTATTCTTTAATTCAAAGTAGTTACGGTGGATTAAGTATTACGGAGAAAAGAATTGCCGACCTTATCTTAAATTCACCAGAAAAAATTATTTATAATACTGTCACTTTAGTTTCAGAAGAGTTGGAGATCGCTCAATCAACGGTAACTAGATTTTGTCGTTCCATTGGACTAAGAGGATTCCAAGACCTGAAAATTCGCTTAGCTCGAGATTTGGAGCGAGAGGATTCTACGAATGAAAATCATGAAGATTTAAGCTTTCCTCAAAAGTTTGCACAAATATGTTCCAATAGTGTACGTGACGCTTCTTTAAGTCTTGATGAATATTCCATAAAACAGGCTGCAGATTTAATTGCATCGGCTAATAAGATTGTCATTTTTGGAGTCGGTGAATCAGGACCAATGGCATTATTATTAAAAATTAAACTAATGGGTCTAGGATTAACAGTTGATGCACAAATTGATAGCCATTTACAATCGATCGCTGCAGCTCATTTAAACGAAAATGATGTTGCCATCGGTATATCCCAGCAAGGAAGTACAAGAGATATAGTAAATATTCTTGAATCAATACAAAATTCGGGGGTTAAAACCATTTGTATTACTGGTCATGGGAAATCTCCAATTACTGAAGTATCGGATATAGCTTTGGTTTGTGTGAATAGAAAGTTAACAAATATCAAAGAAGTAGAAAGCTTTAAAAGTAAGACATCCATTCTTTATGTCATTGAACTTCTCACAATCATTCTAACGATGAAGCTAAACAGTCAGTCCCCAGATTTTCAGAAGAATTTATGGAAAACGACAGAATCCATTTTGGATAAATTGTATTAAAAAATTAGAAAAGGGAGTTTGTAAAATGATTGATTCATTGAAAAAGAAGTTAATTGTTTCTTGCCAAGCTTGGCCTGGGACACCTTTTTATGGTGATCCCAGATTAATTTGTGCTATGGCTGAAAGCGCATACAACGGGGGAGCCGGTGGAATTAGGGCAAATGGGGAAAAGGATATTCTTGAAATCAAAAAAAATGTTCCTTTACCGGTCATTGGTATCTATAAATTGCCAGATAAAAGAGGGGTAACAGTTATTACGCCAGATTTTCAAAGTGCAAAAAAGTTAGCAGATGCTGGATCAGACATTATTGCCATAGATGCAAGTTATGAGGCAAGACCCAATTTAGAGGAATTACACGAATTAATACATCAAATAAAAACAAAGTTAGGTATCCCCGTAATGGCTGATATTTCTAATCTTGAAGAAGCTATTCGGGCTGAAAAATGTGGAGCTGATATAGTAGCCACTACCATGGCTGGATATACGCCATATACAACAAAGACGGATGGTCCGGATTTAGATTTAATAGAAAGTATTGTGAAAAAAGTAAAGATACCGGTATTCGGAGAAGGGAGATTTTCAAAACCAGAGGAGGTAAATGAGGCTATTAATGATAGAGGAGCTCACAGCGTGGTAATTGGAACGTCCATTACAGCCCCTTGGGAAATTACAAAACGATTTGTTCGAGCTATATAGTATAAACGTTTAAAGCTAAGGGGGTGAAATTATGTTCATACTTGGTATTGATGCTGGTCAAACATCAACAAAATCCTGCCTTTATAATCATGAGGACGGGACTTATATACTTTCTAAAGGTCCTTCTATTGATCACATGTTAACAGATAAAGGACAGCTTAAATCAAAGTTGGGTATTCAGCAATCAATCAAAAATTTGCTAAATCAGACTACTCAACGTATTGAAGAGGTAAAATTCGCCTTTGTTAGTATTAGCGGTATTCACAAAGAGCATGAAAGTTTAGTTGCAAGCTGGATTCTTGAATGTATCAATGTCGAACATTTCATCATTGAAGGTGATGTTAAAGCCAACCTGGCTGGTGCATCCTCCGGAAATAAAGATGGAATCCTTGTTATTGCCGGTGGTGGAAGCATTGCCTATTGCTTCAATGGTAATAAAGAATATGTTGCCGGTGGGTATGGCCATATTTTGGGAGATGAAGGCAGTGCCTATTGGATTGGATTACAGGCAATTAAAGAAGCTATTAAACATACTGAATATCGAGGCAGCCCTACTAAATTAGCGGATGAAATACTTCACACATTTAATGAAGATTCTTTCTGGGGAATTAAAAAGAAAATTCACGGGAATTACATCGATCAAAGTGATGTAGCCAATTTATCAGTCCTGGTAGAGAAGTTAGCAAATCTGGGAGATACTGTATCACAAAATATATTAAAAGCTGCTGGCTCTGAGCTTGGCGAATTAGTCGTTTCGATTATAAAACAATTAGAGAATGATGGGATATATGAAGATGTCAACAAAGTATACCCTACCGGTGGAGTCTTTAATTCTCAGGTATGGGTGTTAACTAGTATGAAACAGAAGGTTGAAGAATATCGAAGTTCTATTCAAATCTGTTCACCAGCTTACCCGCCCATCATAGGAACTATCATTTTAGCTGGAGAGTTTTTAAACATAGATATTAAGTTTAATAGAATTAAATCTTTAATAGAGGAGATTAAATATGAGCATAAGCGCTGAGGGTATTTTTAGTTCTATTTTGCAAATTTGCAATGAAGTCAAAGAAAATGAGATGGAAAATATTAAAAGTACTGCAAAACTATTAGCTGAAAGATTACTAGGTGGTGGAATTATTCATGTTTTTGGAGCAGGACATTCCAGGTCATTTGGGATGGAGATGTGTGGCAGGGCAGGAGGTTTGGCCCCTATGAAGCTTGTCGGCCTGGAGGATATTGCAGCCAGAGATAATGACTCTATTAACTTAGTGGAATTAGAACGAGATCCGAATACAGCCAATCGATTATTAGAAATTCACGATGTTCAACCGGAGGATGCTTTCATTATTGTATCTAATTCCGGAAGAAATGGTTCATCCGTTGAGTTAGCAATGCAATGTAAAAAAAGAGGGATTCCAGTCATCGCTGTCACCTCCTTAAATCATTCACAAAATTCAACGAGTCGCCACTTTAGTGGTAAGAAATTATATGAAGTCGCTGATATTGTAATTGATAATCACTGTCCTTACGGAGATGTGCTTTTAGAAATTCCAAAATATGAATTGAAAACGGGCTCCGCATCCACTGTAGTCGGGGCTTTCATTGCACAATCCCTAACAGTGGAAATTATTAATATATTTTTAGAAAGTAATCAAACTCCTCCTGTCTTCATTAGTGCGAATGTAGACGGTGGTGATGAACATAACAAAAACATGATTAAGAAATACGAAAAGCGAAATATAACTTATTAAAATTTAAGGGGGTTTTTAATGTGTTTGGTAAGCAAAAAAACCATTGGTTCAGAATCATTCTTGGGTTATCATTCGTGTTATTGTTTGTTGCAGGTTGTAATTCGGAAGATGCGAATCAGGAAGAAGACAATGGTGAGAATGCAGAAATTGTATTCTGGCATTATTTAAATGACCGTCATGAACTATTAAAGGGATTTGCTGAGGACTTTGAAACTGAGACAGGGACAAAAGTGGACGTTCAACTTTTCGGTGGAGATGGATTTAAACAAAAGATTATTGCCGCAGCACAAACGGATTCATTACCTGATTTAATGACCTATTCTGGTGGGGCTGGGGATTTGGCTCAGTTAGTAGAAACGGATAGTGTACTAGAGTTGAGCAGTGAATTGGGAGATTTGTTTAATAAATTTCCAGATACATTGGTCAAAACATTTAGTTTCGCAGAGGGAAATCCTCATAAAGTAACCAAATATGGAACCTATGCTGTCCCTATGGATGCTAATAACATGCAATTCATTTACAATACAGATTTATTTGCCGAAGCGGGTATTTCGGAGGCCCCTAAAACATGGGATGAATTTATTGAAGCTATTGATAAATTAAATGAAGCGGGCATTACTCCGTTTGCAACAGGTATGGGATCATGGGTCATTGACCCCATTTTAAACCCTTATGAATTTGCTTATTTAGGCCAAGAACAATTATTTAAAATAAAACAAGGGGAAGAGCCAATTATCGGGTCTGATTATATTAAAGTGTTAGAACTTTTTGAAGAAATGTATGAACATGATGCATTTGCAGAAGGTATCGCGACAATGGATTTACCAGCTGCTGAGCAAATGTTTGTCAATGGCGAAGTGGCAATGATATTTGATGGTTCATGGGGAATTGGTGTATTTAATCAAATGAATCCAGAATTCAAAAACTATGATGTATTCATGCCACCAGTACCATCCGATGCCAAATATGATATCAAAATTACTGGAGGAATCGGTGTTCCTCTAGTAGTGAGCAATGACACAGAATACAAAGAAGAAACATTAGAATTTGTGAAGTATTTAGTAGCGAAGGAGCAGCAGCAGGAATATGCGGAAAAAAGCTTTAATTTACCTGCGAATCTAGAAGCTGCTCAATCAGAAGACGGTATGTCATCTGCCTTACGTAATTTTTCATTAGGGATGGAGCATGTTTTTGAATCTCCAGGTGTCTATAAAAATCCAAATGCCAGCACTGTTTTACAAAAGGGGATTCAACTTATTGTAATTGGTGAAGCAACGCCAGAAGAGGTATTAGAGGATTTAGCTGCAGAGATCGAAAAGGGAGAGTAAGAGAGTTGTAAAAAGATTACGGGTTTGTATGTTCATACAAACCCGTTTTCT
This sequence comes from Bacillus oleivorans, assembly GCF_900207585.1. GTDB lineage: Bacteria > Bacillota > Bacilli > Bacillales > JC228 > Bacillus_BF > Bacillus_BF oleivorans. The sequence continues at coordinate 452,388 of NZ_OAOP01000001.1, forward strand.
GGAGGGTTGTATATGAATCCAAATCAAATGGTGGAAAAGCCACTGGAAGTAAAGACCGGAAAACGAAAAAAAAGCTATGAGAAGTACTGGAATCTATTTTATGTACTGCCAGCTATCATTCTATTTCTTACGTTTTCTCTCTTTCCAATCATCCGAACCATTCAATATAGTTTTTCAGATGCAAACGGTGTCAATATTAATTTTAACTACATTGGTTTCCAAAATTATATTGAAGCCATAACAGATAGTAATTGGTGGCATGCCGTAGGAAATGGAGCCATTTTCGCCGTATTATCATTGATTTTTATGAATACCATTGCCCTGCTTCTTTCAATAGCGGTGAACTCCGGAGTAAGGGGAAGTAAGATTTACCGGGTGATTTATTATGTTCCGCCTATCCTCTCAGGGATTGTTGTGGGTTATGTTTGGAAGTGGATTTATGAATCGAACGGAATTTTAAATACATTTTTAACAAAGATTGGTCTGGAAGAATGGACACATGTTTGGATTGGTTCAACAGATACGGCTTTATATGCGGTAGCTGTTACCTCCATGTGGCAAGGGATCGGGGGCTCCTTTATTTTATTCTTGGCTGGATTGCAAGGGATCCCGAAAGACCTATATGAAGCGGCAGAAATTGATGGAGCCAATCGCTTTCACAAGCTAATCTATATAACGGTTCCATCACTAAAACGGGTCTATACATTAGTAAACATTCTTACGATTCTAGGAGCTTTAGGTATCTTCAATCAAGTGTATTCGATGACAATGGGCGGTCCTGGGTACGAAACAGAGGTTCCTGCTCTTCGGATATATAGAGAAGCGTTTACGAACTCTGATTTTGGATTGGCAAGTGCCTTCTCCATTATCTTCGGCATCATGCTCTTTATTCTATCTATCATTCAATTAAAAGTTTCTCAAAAGGATTAAGAAGGGAGGGATTCCATTGCAAAGACTGAAGAATTTTTTTACAAATAGCGGTATCCACTTATTTTTAATTTTTTGGGCGATAGTTTCAATTTTTCCTTTAATTTGGATGATATCAACTTCCCTGAAAGAAAGAAATGAAATCTTTACGAATAGAGGCTTAATTCCAAACAATGCCTTTAATTTCAAAAACTATATAGACGCTTGGATCGATGGCGGCTTTAATCTATACACACTAAACAGTATCATTTACACAGTTGCCGTCGTGATTGGAATTGTGATTATTTCCTCTTTAGCTGCTTATGGTATATCGAGACTAGAAATGTTTGGAAAAAAAACCATCTACCTCAGTTTCATGGCAACTTTGATGATTCCAATACCAGGCGCGTTTATTTCTATTTACATTGTTATGAGTAATTTGGGTTTAGCAAATACTAGAACAGGCTATATTTTAGCTCTAATCGCAACTTCCCTCCCGGTATCCATATTCATTTTAAAATCCTTCTTTGACGATATTTCACGAGAGTTGGAGGAAGCTGCCATTATGGATGGTGCAAATAGATTCCAAATTTACTATAAAATTATGTTGCCTCTTGCACGTCCCGCCATAGCTACAATTATTATTTTAAATACTTTATCCGTATGGAATGAATTCATGCTTGCACTTGTCGTGTTTACAGATAACAGTCTCATGCCGATTCAAATGGGCTTATCTGTTTTTGTTGGACAATATACTACTCAATATGAACTTCTCATGGCGGCTTCAACAATAATGGTACTACCCGTTATTTTGATTTATATCTTAATGCAAAAGCAATTTATTAAAGGTATAACTTCAGGAGCAATCAAAGGGTAAAAAGAAAGATGGAAGAAAGCGGAGGGGTGGAATATGAAGTTTAAAAGGTCTATAAAACTATTAATCATTAGTATTTTAATGACTTCATTAGTTTTTCCAACGAGCGGGTTTGCAGTGAGTTTAAATGAAAACGAGGATTCTAATTTGTACGAGTCAATTTTAAATCATGAAGCAGAATGGATAAGCAGCTTACAATTTGAAAGCGGTGCCATACCAACCTACAGTGATCCAATTGCTAATTATGACGGGAAGTATAAAGTGGTTCCTTACTTTACTCATCTGGGTCTTTTAGGTTTATTAGAAAAAGAGGAATATGCATCCACTGTAAAAGATTATATGGATTGGTATTTTGCTCATTTAAACAGAGTGGAGACAGACTCTACTCCAGCCGGATCCGTTTATGATTATATAGTAGAAACGGATAGACAGACGGAAACACCAACCAATGATTTTGATTCGACAGATTCCTATGCGTCAACATTCATTAACCTATTACGGAAGTATGCGGAAGTAACCGGTGATCATCAATATTTAATCGACCATAAAGAAGACATTTTACTAGTTGCTTCTGCCATGTTGTCGACTATGCAAGAGGATGGACTCACTTGGGCAAAACCTTCTTACCCAGTGAAATATTTAATGGACAATACGGAAGTGTATAAAGGTTTAAAGGACTTAGTATGGATTTGTAATGAAATTTTTAAAGATCCAGAAGCTGCAGCAATATATGACCAGCATCAAACGGATGTTTATCAAGGAATTCAGAATGGATTATGGCTCTCTGAAAAAAATATGTACTCTCACGGAAAAACGGGAGATGGGACTTTACTAAATCCAGACTGGAATACTTTCTATGCAGATGCTACTGCACAATTATTCCCGATTTGGACCGGAGTTATAGACCCAAAAAGTGAGGAAGCATTAAGTATTTATAATACATTTAATGAATATCATCCAGGTTGGCCAGTATTGGAAAAAAGTGATGCATTTCCGTGGGCACTCATTGCCTATACGGCGGCAATAATGGGAGATAAAATACGCGTTGATCAATTTTTAGAATCTGTAAAAACCACCTATATAGATGAAAATCATCCTTGGCCTTGGTATGTCATGGAAAGTGGCGTTACCATGCTAACTGCATCGATAGCAATGGAACTCCCGAATGATCCGAAAAGTTTCGAAATATCGAACCTGACTGATCAATCCATTCTTTCCGAAATGCCTTATACTGTGAATGGAACTGCAGCAGGAATCCATCAGGTAAGCCTAGAGTTTACGCACGAACTAACATCAGAAAAAACTTTATTTACTACTAATGTGTCTAATGGAAATTGGTCCATTTTATTAGAAGGTTTACTTAATGGTAAGTATTCGCTAAAGATTCAAGCTGAGGATATCTTTAATAATGTGATCTTTGCAGGACAACATGAAGTTGAGATCAAAGTAGGGGACGATGGAAACATCATTAAAGATGCTTATATAAAATCAGCTAAGTCAGTTCTTCACCGAGATGAGTCGACGGAATTAAAGATAATTGCCCATTACAATGATGGCTCAGATGTTAACTTGGAGAATGCTGTAATTACTTACAATACTGATCAACCTGATGTTGTCGAAATTAGTGAAGATGGAATTTTAGTAGTAAATGGAATTAAGCCGGGTATGAATGACATAACAGTCTGGGCTTTTGTAAAACATGGAAACAATGTTGTGAGGACTGAGGACCTAATCATTCCAATATCCAATCAAGCATTAACTTTATATGATGATGTTATGGATCAATTGTCATCATGGATAGTGGATCGTCAATCAGAGAATGGAGCCATTACATGGAATCAACAGAATTCCGAAATAAAAGCTGCCTCATCCAATATTGCAGCATTAGGTCTATTATTGCGGGAAGAAACGATTCCAAATGTACAAAAATATGTGGATTGGTATATGACAAATTGGAACTGGGGCGATCAACTCGGAGTATACGGAACACATTACGATTATTATAAGGATATTCAAACCGGTGAGTGGAAAACATCAAATAGTTACGAAAGCTCTAGTGTAATGAATGCAACATTTATATCCCTTTTAAAAAAGTACTATGAAAAAGAAAATCATTTTTTAACTACTCAATATTATTTAGACATTATGACGGGTGGAATAGGAATAATGAGTACCCAGGATAGTGATGGGTTAATGTGGAGATATCCAGGTCATACGGAGAAGAGATTCGAAGATAATGTAGTCACTCTCAAAGGAATGAAAGATAGTGTTTGGTTATTTGAGAATTATTTTAACTCCGCAGGCCCTGCCAGCTATTTTTCAAGCTTTACAAACCAGCTTGAAACAGGAATCGAAAATCAACTTTGGAATGCCCAAGAGGGATATTATTATTTATCTCTCAATCAATCAAATGAAAAGGAAATTCCTGAACTAACATCGGAAGCTGATGTTTCTGAACAACTAACAGCAATCTATACGGGGGCAGTAGCATCAGACAGCGACAGAGCCAAACAATTGTATGACTTATACAACGCACAATTTCCAAACTGGTCTAATGACTCTGAAATTTCCGCTGAACAGGCAACAGTTGTCTACACAGCCTCACTAATGGGTGACAAAGCAAGAGTTGATGCTTATCTTGAAAGGCTAATTGATGCATTGAATGATGGTAGAATTCTAGAGGACCTAACTGTAGAACAGGCAGGATACCTAATGCTAGCAGCAAATCTAGCGAAAAATATCCCTACAAACACATCATTAACTATAGAAAAACCAGAAATTAACTCCCAATTAAATAGTGTTAGTGTTACGGTTAAAGGTGAGGCTGCAGGTGCAGGAAGAGTGAGAATTTCTTGGTATGAACGCTTTGGTTCACAAAGCGGGGTTTTAGAAGTAAACGTATTACCAAATGGAAAATGGATTGACTCCATCAAAAAATTAAACCGAGGATCAGAATATGAAATCACTGTAACAGCTATTGATAAAAACGGCTACCAAATACCGTTTACATCTGAAAGCACAAGATTCGTAATTGATAATGTTTCTGATCAATAGAGTCCTGTATTACATTGGGGAAAAAGAAGGTTATAAATAACAAATTGGAATGGTGAGGCCTTATTTAGGTTTCACCATTTTTGTATTAGGAGACCGGTTCCGTGTTGTTGCATTTCGTTGATCTGGCGGTGGAAAGTTAGAAGGTGGTGACATTGTTATTGCTAGAAACGGAAAATTAATGTCAGTTTTTTTCTTCTTGGTTTCATATAGCTTTTGAAACTCAGAGGACCGTCTCCCTTGTCCAACCCTTTTGCTACTTTAGAACTAAGCGTTATAGGAGTTTATAATCAATTTCTGCCATAAATATTCTGATTTTTCTGTACCCTTGGTAGAATAAATTCGAAACTATTTTATATAGGAGGGGAAAGGATGAGGAGTATTTGGAAGTCTAGTATTGCCTTTTTATTTAGTGTTGTCTTGATAGCTGGTACACTGCCGTTTAGTGCTTTGGCGAAAGAAGAAAGCCTTGATTATGATCAGTACAGCGAGGTTGCAGTCGGAAAGGATGGAATGGTGGCAACCGCCCATCCATTGGCAACGGAAATAGGTGCTGACGTGCTCAGAAAAGGCGGAAATGCGATTGATGCGGCAGTCGCGATTCAGTTTGCTTTAAATGTGACCGAGCCTATGATGTCCGGCATTGGCGGCGGCGGATTTATGATGGTTTACGATGCAAAAACCAAGGAAACCACCATCATCAACAGCCGCGAGAGAGCCCCGCAAGGAGCAACACCTGATATGTTTTTAGATGAAAACGGAAACCCGATTCCATTTTCTATCCGTCACACGGGCGGTGACGCGGTTGGTGTTCCAGGCACCTTAAAAGGACTGGAAACCGCTTTAGAAAAATGGGGAACTCGCCCAATGGCGCAATTGATTACTCCTGCTATTAAACTGGCCGATCAAGGTTTTCCAATCGACTCAGTCCTGGCAGAATCAATTGCTGATAACGAGGATAAGTTAGCAAGAACAGCAGCAAAGGATGTCTTTCTTCCAAATGGAAAACCGCTAGAGGAAGGAGAAACCCTTGTTCAAAAGGATTTAGCCAAAACCTTTAAATTAATTCGTGCCACAGGTTCCGATGCGTTATACAATGGACCGATTGGACAAGCACTTGCTGATACGGTGCAGGAATTTGGTGGTTCCATGACGGCAGCGGATTTAAAAAAGTATCAGGTAACGATCGATGAGCCAATCTGGGGTGAGTACCAAGGCTATCAGATTGCCAGTATGCCTCCTCCAAGCTCAGGCGGCGTGTTCCTGTTACAAATGCTGAAGATTTTGGACGATTTTAACCTTTCCCAATATGATGTGAAATCATGGGAAAAATATCATTTGCTAGCAGAGGCGATGCACCTGGCTTACGCGGATCGGGCGGCCTATGCAGGGGATCCTGAATTCGTGAATGTACCGTTAACGGGACTTTTACATCCAGACTATATTAAAGAACGCCAGACGCTGATCAGTCTTGATCGGGTAAACCCAAATCCGCAAGCAGGGGACCCATGGAAGTACGAATCTGATGCTGCAAACTATCAGCCTACCAGCCAGCCGAATGATCGCCAGTATGGGGAAACTACTCATTTCACCGTGGCGGACAGATGGGGAAATGTCGTTTCATATACAACGACGATTGAACAAGTATTTGGTAGTGGAATCATGGTTCCAGGTTACGGTTTTATGTTAAATAATGAATTAACTGACTTCGATGCGGTTCCTGGCGGGGCTAATGAAGTCCAGCCGAATAAACGGCCTTTAAGCAGTATGACGCCAACGATTGTATTCAAGGACGGACAACCTGTTTTAACAGTCGGCTCACCGGGCGGTCCTACCATTATTACCTCTGTTCTACAGACGATTCTGCATACGATTGAATATGATATGGAGCTTAAATCAGCTGTAGAGGAGCCAAGAATCTATACAAATAACCTCAGCTCTTATCGTTATGAATCTGGTATTCCAACAGAGGTTCTCAACAGGCTTAAGGGTATGGGGCATAGATTTGGTTCTAGTCCGACAACGATCGGAAATGTTCAGAGTATCTTAATTGACCATGAAAATGGAACCTTTAAAGGCGTAGCTGATTCGAGCAGGAATGGTTCGGCTACGGGTGTTGATTTGAAGGGTAATCGGAAATAGGGACGGGTTCCTTATTCCAAGAGGAAAGTTCCGCTTATCTGATTATTAAAAGTAAGGACTCCTTTTTTTATGAGAAAAGAGGAGTCCTTTTTTTAATAGATTCGGGGTATATCATTGTTACTTATTTCCCGAATCTTTACATATATAAAGAAGGGTGTATTCTGACAGCAGATAAGGCTATCGAATATTTGTGTCAGAAAGAGGGGTGTATTCTGACAGCAGAGAAGGCTATCGAATGTTTTGTGTCAGAAAGAGGGGCGTATTATGACATCATGTTATCCTCTCTACTGGTACAGCTATACGAAAAGGACTTTTTCGGGGCCATTAGCCAGTTGTGCAATATCTGGACGATATACCCATCGTATCGCCATCTCGAATCATCGAATAGTTTCAATCAAGACACGGTGACTATTCGCGTGAGGGATATCGAAACAAAAACTGAAAAAAAGACAGTGACTATGAAAGGTTTACGTGCAAAACTTCCGATTGTCCCCAATAAAGACTGCCCCTCTATGAATGACTGTGCACCGGAATTGGAAAGAAAATACTGAAAATGGGAATATATTTTGTTTCAAATTTCAAAAAAATTCTAGTAGACTGATAGGGGGAAGGAGGAATGAGAATGAAGAATATGTATCGAATTTTAGCCATCAGTACTTTAATTCTTGTAGTAAGTACTGTGAATGTTTTTGCGAGTACGTTTCCAGATGTAAGTACAGACAGTCGCTTTTATGATGAGATTATGTATCTATCAAACAATGAGATTATAACAGGATTTCCAAGTGGAGAATTTCGTCCAGGAGACAAGGTGACACGTGCAGCCGCTGCAATTATGATTGGAAGAGCACTTGGGTATGACGGTGAGCAAAGAGAAACTAGCTTCCCAGATGTTCCCAAGAGTAGCAAGGCTTCCGGATATATTCAACAAGCATATGAAAACAACATTATTTCTGGATACCCAAACGGGGAGTTTCGACCTGGTAGCTATGTAACACGTGGGGAAATGGCGATTTTTATAGCAAGAGCATACTCACTCTCAGAGGAAGAAGTTGTACCATTTAGTGATGTGTCTGTAAACATGAGTTCCTTCTCTTCCATTAGAAAAATTATTGCCTTCGGTGTAACTACTGGCTATGAGGATGGAACCTTTAGATCGGATCAGCATATAACAAGGGAGCAATTCTCTGCTTTTTTAGCAAGAGCAGAGAGTGACCAGTTCAGATTAGCTGTAAACAAATGCGGTTACGATCCTTCAACCCGTGTGAATCCAGACTTCCAGACCATGAATTGCTTGCTTACAAAAGCAGCTCAAGAGTCAGAGTTTCCAATCCCACCTGAGATTGTAAAGGCGGTTGCATCTGTTGAGAATAATGGCTGGAAGCATTTTAATTCGAATGGAGAGCCAGTTATTAGTGATGATGGCGGAATCGGACTTATGCAAATTACCAATACTGCTGGATATGATGTAGATAGGTTGAAATATGACCTTAATTACAATATCCAAGTCGGTATTGAGTTCTTGGTAAATAATTTTAAACGTACTGATTTACCAAGAATCAATGATCATGATCCGACTAAGCTAGAAAGCTGGTACTTTGCGGTAATGGCTTACAATGGAACCGTTCCTTCCAATAGTCCATTTTATCAGGAAACAGGGGAAAGAAATCTGAATGCTTATCAGGAAAAAGTGTATAGAGTGTTAAGGGATTTTGGCCAGTTAGATACTAATATCCATTCGATCCCGATGACCTCTGATGATTTTCAGTATGACGGGAATTCTAGTGAGCCAATTGTATTCCTTAAAAAGTCTTACCAAATGGATACAAACCTATTAAAATCAACAAAACAGTTGTTCAAAGTCGGAGATGTAGTAAGATACGAGGGCTCTGGTCTTCGCTCGATCCCTAGCACAAACGGGGCATTAACTCCAACAAACTCCAGTGATTTAATGACCATTATCAGTGCACCATTATACGACTATCAATCTACATCTAGTAACCAATTTATTTGGTATCCTGTTGAGGTTACTAAGAATGGCAAAAAGATAAAAGGTTATATTGCGTCACAGTATATAGTTCAATAGTATTGAAACAGAGGGACGGTTCTTTTGTTTCACTATTGAATTCAGAAACAGGGGAACACTCCCGTTCAGCCCTGGCGGCAAACCAACTCTTAGTCAAAACCCCAGTCCATATCGAAATGATTGTTGAGATAGAGCAGACCGGGCCTAACAAAAAAAGAAGTAACCAATCCGCCGATTTAAGTGTGGGAGAAAGTTACTTCTTTTTATATTGGTTTTATTTTGCACTAGATACTGTATGACCCCCAGAAACCATAGGTGAAACATAGGGACGGTTCTCATGTTTCATCTCAAAGGCCATTTTTTAAACAAACGTTTGTTTAAAAAGGTGAAACTGTTGGATTAAAGGGGATTTTTATCAAGGTGGCTTTGAAATAAAGTCGATTTTCTCAAATAGTTTTTAAGGGAAACGTGTCAGCTCCAGCTTCTTTTACACCAGCCTAGTTTTGTGAAATAAAAAGAAGTAGTCCTTTATTTGGTGAAATTGGCTAAATTTCACCCGTTTTTAAAATTTTCTCAATACTATATTAACACTCTGCATGTACACTTTTGTAGAACATGCATGAATGGACCCAAATCCCTCACTATAAATAGAAGGAGGATACAATGAAACGAATAGCTGCTGTTCTGTTAAGCTTTACTTTTGTATTACATATTTTTATGTTTGGAACGAACAGTGTATTTGCCAATGAAAATCCTAAAAAAGCAACGGTTCTTTATTTTAATGATGCTCATGAAATCAGCCCTGTTGTGAATTCCTATGGTGACCGCGGCGGAGTGGCAAGGTTAAAAACGGTGATTGATAGAGTAAGAGCAGAAAATCCAAAGACCATCGTGACTTTCGGCGGGGATCTAGGGGGAGGTACTCTCTTCGGCGGAGTTTTTCAGGGATACCCCATGGTTGAAGCTTTTAACAGAATGAATCTTGATCTTGCCAATTTTGGTCAGCATGATTTCGACTTTGGCTCAGAAGTGACAAAAGACTTAGTGGCTCAATCTGATTTTCAGTGGATATCCTCCAACTTAACGGATGCTGCAGGAAATTCTTTCGCAAATGTTCCTGCCTACATGATTTACAATATAAAGGGAATCAAAATTGGATTCATTGGACTAACCGATGATATGAATACGACCACACAAGATGGAAGTGTGATTCAGCAGGATTTGATCGAATCTGCCAAAAAAGCAGTGAAAGAGATAAAGGAAGCAAGAAAAGTAGACGTCATTATCGCCTTAACCCAGGAATCGCTCGAAAAGGACAGAATCCTCTTGGACGAGATTCCGGAAATTGACGCTGTCTTCACTGAAGAAAAAGCGGAAAATCAATCCTTTATCTATCCTCATGGCGATCGTTTTATCCTCGCTCCTGAAGGAAATATCGGTTCTGTTATTCGTCTCGATATTATCAAGCATAAAAAAGAAATTAAACTTCAGCCAGAGGTAATAGAAGTAGACCATACCGTCCCGGAAGATCCGGAAATGAAAGAATTCGCTGACTATTACCAGAACAAATTGGAAGAGGAATTAGGAAAAACCGTTGCGACAGTAGAAACCCCACTATTGTATGGTGAAAATCATGAATCCAGAAACCAGGAAACGAATATCGGAAATTTCGTAGCTGACAGTTACCGTGCTTACTTCAATGCGGATATAGGATTAATGAATGGCGGGGGGATCCGTTCAAGTATCGAAGCGGGGGACTTTACGCTTCGGGATGCTTATACAATCCTCCCTTTCCGCAATAAAATTGTGCTGGCAAAAGTAAGCGGCGAAACAATCCGTGCAGCTCTCGAAAATGGAGTCTCTAAAGTGGAAAGTCTAGGCGGCGGATTTTTACAGGTTTCCGGAATACAATATTCCTATCGTCCATCCAACCCTGTTGGAGAACGGGTGGAAGAGATCTTTATAAATCAAGTACCTCTTGATCCCAAAAAAGAATATCTGGTCGCTCTGCCAAATTATATCTATAACGGGGGAGACGGATATAACTTCAGCGGCAGTGAAACAATCGTCGCTGAAGAAAATGCCCGTACGGACGCTGAGGTATTAATTGAATATGCAAAGTCTCTTAAGGTAATCAGTGTCGAAGCAGAAGGAAGAATAACTGTCCTGAGTAATTAGGTGGAAACAGAGGGACGGTTCTCATGTTTCAGAACAAATCATATGGGACTGTTCTTATTGGCTAGTAATAGCTTTGTGACCCAAGATTGGTCAATATAAATGGACTTTTTCAGTGACTTAACTCGTCCTTAAATCGGGAAAGAAAAAAGCCTTGCAGAATCTCTTTTGCAAGGCTTTAATTTTGTGACTGTTTTAAACATCTGCCTAAACTTTTCCTTCGGAATCTTATTCCATTATACCCCCCTAATTCCGTAAATCTTCCAGCAACTTATTGCAGTGAACGTGATGAGAAGTGATGAATAATCAAGTAGTCACATTGGAACACTATTTTCGGAGAAAGAAAATGGAAATCATTCATTTATTTAGGTTATTATATATTATACGGCTGAAATAAAGTACTACTATAGGGGGACTATATGGAATTATCTTTATTATTAGAGTATGGCTGGGTTTTACTTGTATTGATTGTACTGGAAGGTTTATTATCGGCTGATAATGCTTTAGTTTTAGCTATCATGGCGAAGCATTTACCAGAAGAACAGCAAAAAAAGGCGCTTAATATTGGCTTGTTAATGGCCTTTATATTTAGAATTGGTGCGATCTTTATTATTTCTTTCCTTTTCCACGTTTGGTGGATTCAAGCGATCGGAGCTGCTTATTTGATCTTCATCGCTTTGAAACATTTATTGAGAAGAGACCACGGTGAAAAAGACATGCAGGGAAAAAGCTATGGGATGACGGTTGCCCAAATTGCCTTAGCCGATATCGCTTTTGCTGTAGATTCTATCTTAGCGGCGGTTGCTCTAGTACTTGCCTTGCCAGATACGCCAATGATTGAAATAGGAGGTATGGATGGCGCCAAATTTATTGTGATTGTACTAGGTGCCATTGCAGGATTGATCGTTATTCGATTTGCCGCAGGGTTCTTTGTTAAAATTTTGACAACACGCCCTGGTTTAGAAACGGCTGCCATGCTCATTGTCGGTTGGGTCGGAATTAAGCTATTAATGCATACCCTTGCCCATCCAGCATTGCACATTATTCCCCACGATTTTGTCGAAGGACCAATTTGGAATACAATCTTTTGGTCGGTTATGCTGCTTATTGCCGTGGGTGGCTGGTTTTTATCTAAAGATAAAGGGACAACTGACGAAGCAAGATAGGGTGAAACGGAGGGACGGTTCTTGTGTTTCACCCTCAATTAGAAACAAGGGGAAACAAGGGGACGGTTCTTGTGTTTCTTTTTTATTGTAGGACGAGACTTAAAATGGTAGCTTTTTGAATGTGCACAGAATTTTAGATTCAAAACTAATTCCTGCCCAACATTGGTGCTAAAAAAGTGAATCTTCTATAGTAAACCTTTTTTGCACTCAATCTTTCACGATCTAAAGCACGCACTTTCTTGGCTTATTTTCGAGAGGAAGGAAAAACTCCGAAACTTAAATTTTCAATATTGCACAAGAATTTATTGTATCTGCATCATTTAATTACCATATTACGAAAAATTATAAAAAAATTGAGGGAATGATGGGTAAAAAGTCTTGATTTTGTCGAAGTATGTAGTATTATGTAAGTTAGTTAATACTTACCATTAAAAAACGTAATAGGGCAAACTTACTGAAAGGTAAGGACGCAAAGCCACGGGCCTACTGTCATCTTCCCAATGACTATGGCAGCCGGGTTGCCGAAGTAGTTGAGGTCTATGCTCTTTTTCGGCATAGTCCTTTTTATTTGTTAAGGGGTTGAAGGGGGGAAACAGTTGCTGTTAAACAAAATTATAGAAGATGAAATGTTTTTTCATCATTATCAGCCAATTTACAACTTAAAGGAGGATCGAATAACGGGTTACGAAGTGTTACTACGATCAACAGATTTTTCAAATCCGGAAACAGTATTTTTTACAGCACAACAAGAAAAAAGGCTTTATGAATTAGATTCGCGGTCCATTCATAAAGCCATCTTAACCTACCAAACGGCAGGCTTCTCTAAAAAAGAAGGTCATTTGTTCATCAATATCTTCCCATCGACATTATTGAACAATAAATTCCCTTCTTTTATATATAATATTATGAATGATGGCCTATTGACAAATCAACAAATAGTTTTTGAAATTAGCGAAAGAGAAAAAATAAGTGATGTTAATCTATTAAAGGAAACTTTACATCATTTTAAGAAATTGGGATTTCAATTTGCCATTGATGACTTTGGCAAAGGGTATGCTGATATTGAAAAAATTATTGAGTTGGAGCCGGATTATTTAAAACTCGATAAATATTTTTCTGAAAACCTGCATAGCTCGAAAAAGAAACAAGTGTTTATAAAAAATATTTTAAGGTATTGTAACCATTTTAATATTGAATTGATTTTAGAAGGTCTTGAAAACTCTCTCGATTTATCCATTTCCAAAAAACTCGGTATCCCATTGGGACAAGGTTATAAGTTGGGAAGACCTAACTTATTATCTGTGTGAGGTTAAGGAAATGCTATATGCTCTTATTTTGGAAACGAGCGTCATTACCGCTATGGTTGTATATTATTTTTTGAATAAAAAAACAAATCGAGAGAGACAAAAAGAAATCATTTCTTCAAAAAGTAATTTAGATTCAAGTACACCACATGTATCTGAAATGGAACAAATCAATCGAAGAAAATATCACAGAGTAAAAGTTGAGAATATTGGATGTATGATCCAATTCATCGACTTTGGAACAAATAAATTAAAACCTTTAGTTAATAAAATGGTAGAGGCAAATATCGAAGACATAAGCGTAGGTGGCATGAGGATAACCACTTGCATTGATTTGCCTGTACAAAACCAGGTAATCTCCGAAATCACTTTTGTAATAAAAAATCAAGAATTTATTTTACAATGTGAATTTGTTCGTAAGGAAGCGAAATTTGAAAGCAATCTTATTCATTATGGAATTAGATTTCCTGGAGTAAGCAAAAATGATGAAAATCGTTTAGGACGCATTATTAATGAATTAGAACTATCTAAGAAGATAATTAGTTAATGATCTAAAAAGGCTAATGAAAAAATGAATGTTGTTAAAAGCTGCCAGTTTAACAGACTGGCAGTTTTTATTATTTTTGAGGGGGAAACGGAGGGACAGTTCTCGTGTTTCAATTGGGTGAGATGGAAGCAAGGGGAGGGTTCTTTTGCTTCTTTTTTTCTTTTGTAAGAAGAGGGGATGGAGCCACTTACTTGCAGTTATATTTACAAAAGAATAACGGATAAGTAATAAAACCAAAAGAAGTAACTACCCCTACCTAACCAGATATCGGGAAAGTTACTTCTTTTTAAATTGGATCTATTTTGCACTAGATACTGCATGATCTCCGGCATGCACTTTTTTCGCTGTTTTTCTAGTGGAAAGAAAAACACCTGCTAAAATAAGAGCTAACCCGCCAATGGCAAGAGGGGGAATTTGTTCATCCAGTAAGAACCAACCCCAGAACATGGCGGTAATCGGAACAAGATACGTTACAAAGGTAGCAAACTCCGCACTTCCTGCTTGGATCATATAATAGAATAGTAAATAGGCTAAGCCTGACCCAAAAACACCAAGACCAACCATGGCGAAAATCGTATTCCAATCAATTGTTTGGTGTAACGGGAAAAAGGAGTCAGTAACAGCCATCATAACTAGGCTACCTAAAGAACTGGTTAGCAAGGTCATCAAAGCAATCGCCATCACACTCACGCCTTGCAAATGCCTCTTCGTATATTGCGAGCTGAACCCATAGCAAACAGTGGCTGCAAGCATCGTTCCCATTCCAATTAAGTCTTCTTGAAACAACTGGGTAATATCTAAATCAATCAAAAATAAAATGCCAACAAATCCAATTAGAATCCCAGTCCACTGTCTGGCGCTTAAAGCAACGCTGAAAAGGATGACACCTAAAACACTAGTAAAAATAGGAGTCGTTGCATTCACCATCGAAGCTAATGCACTTGAAATTCTCGTTTCACTGATTCCAATCAATCCCCATGGAATCAACGCGTTCATACAGCCAACGAGAACTAAAGATTTTAGGGGAATACTCTTCCATGCTATTTTCTTTCTTTGTATTAAAAGAATGGCTGCCAAAGTCAATGCACCCAGAGCGGATCGGACAAACACAATCCCCCATGGCCCAAGACCCTCAACCAAAACCTTAATAAAATAAAACGACATTCCCCAAATTAAACTCAATGTGATCAAAGCTAAATATAATCTCATTTTTTCTCCTCTTTTCTGAAACGGGGGGACGGTTCTTGCGTTTCAGAATAAGGGTGAAACGTAAGAACCGTCCCTATGTTTCATGATAAGGCAATCAATAAACATAATATAAATGCAATAGTTGATAATGGTGTCATTACAAGTCTTTCTTTCTTACTCTTAGATGCTACATTTGCTATCGTATTGATCCCGAGGAAGACTGTAAATACCCATACTAATATATTAGTAGGTAAGAAATTAAAGTCAATTGGAACTACATTCGAATGCTGCAAAAATACAAAGCCCATACATAAAAGGATTAGAGCATTAACCGCACTTACAATACGTAGTGTTTTAGGTAATACTTTATGATAGCCACCTAATGCAAATTCACCTAAAGGGTAACCAAGTGAAAGCAACACTTGAAAAATGGCTATCGATACAAACAGAATGGCAACAACGATTGATGAAATATAGATAAAATCGACTCCCATACATGACCTCCTAACTCTCTTAAAGAAACAGAGGGACGGTTCTCCTGTTTCATTCTTTCTTTTTTGAAACACAAGAACCGTCCCTCTGTTTCACCTCTGTTTCATTCGTTAACTATAGTCAATATTTCTTTGGCTACTAGATCAGGACGATAATGATGTACATAATGCTCGGCTTCTTCTAGTATGACTTGGTTACCAGATGAGGACCAGGAAGTCAATGCGGCCTGACTGTCCATCCAATCCTGGTCCTGCTTGCCGAATCTCCCTGCAGTGATGATTGTCATCGGAACGTCCAAAGGTTTCTTTCCTTCCAGCACCTTCATCGCGTTGAGTTGACTCTGGCGCATTTCATCTGTGATGTTTTTGTTGTTTGCTTTAAGTAGGCTGGACATTCGATCAAGATCTTTTAGTTCATTAGGTAATTGCTCCAGTCTGTTGCGCTCGCTAGCCAGTGATTCCGCAAATCCATCAATATGATACAGCGTACGGGCCACACCAGACTGCACAAGAAATCGTTGCAATAATGAAACCCCCGTCAAAGGTGTTTGATTGGCGTAATATTCAGGGCTCCCGCCATCCAGTAGTACAATCCCTTTTACTTCATCCGGATACTTTTGAGCATAGTGTATCGTCTCAAGTGAACCGAGAGAGTGTCCGACTAGGATATAAGGAGGTTGAATCTCGGCTTTTATTAGTAATTCATGAATTTCTTCGACAATATTGTCGATATCCCGTTTGCGATCCGTCAAATCGCTGTACCCATAACCAAAGCGGTCAATCACCGCAAAGCGGGTATGATCATCAATCTTTTCATACAGCGGGTAAAAGTCGACGTAAGGATTGACCGTTCCCCATCCAGCAATAAAGATGGCAGTCGATTGACCTTCTCCACCGGTATAAAGATGCATTTTGCTGCCAAAGACATCATACAGCTCTCCAGGTGGCTTGTATTTTGGCAAATCGTTTCGCACGCCCACCCATTGATAAACTAAGCCAACCCCCAAGAACACAATCAGGAAAGCAAGCCCAAAAAGCAAAGTTTTTCTGGTTAATCTCCATAATCTTTTTATTTCGATCATCTCCCTTGAAGCAAAGGGACGGTTCTCCTGTTTCAAAATTAGAAAACCTTCTTGGCTGTAGTGTTTTCGTGTATAATCCCAGTGATATCCTTATGGTTTCATTTCCAAATAATTCATTAATTATATTTTACTTTATTACTATTAATTTTTTGTTAATCTTTGTGAATCAGAGGGACGGTTCTTGTGTTTCAGAATGAAACACAAGAACCGTCCCCTCGTTTTACCCTCGTTTTACCCTCGTTTTACTCGTTTCATCCTGAATTCAGAAAATTTATAATTGACAAAACGAACATAAAAAGTTATCTTTTAAACATGAAATATGTTAAAAACAGACAAAAACAAATATTGGAAATGTTAAATGAATCAGAAAAAGTGTTGGTTAGTGAATTAAGTACACATTTTGGTGTATCAGAAATGACATTGAGAAGGGATTTGGATATTCTAGCCCAGAAAGGAGTAATTAAACGGATTAGGGGCGGAGCGGTTAAGATTAATCAGGGTTCTTATGAAATGCCTTTTGAAATGAGATATGAGAAGAATTATGAGGTGAAAAGTAGAATTGCACAAAGAGCGGCAAGTATGGTTAGGGACGGGGAAACAGTCCTTATTGACACCGGTACTACAGCCTTGGCAGTTGCTGAAGAACTAAAGGAACGCAATTTAACCATCCTAACCTCAAGCTTGCGTGTAGCGTGGCTGTTATGTGATCGCCCAAATATTAATCTGATTGTATTAGGCGGAATTGTAAGAGCGGGGGAAAGGTCTTTAGTTGGAGATATTTTTGAAAACGTTTACGACGATTTTTTTCCAGATACCTTTATCATGGGAATCGGAGGAATTGATGCGGAAAATGGCTTCACCGAATTTAATGTTGAGGATGCCAAGATTAAGAAAAAAGCCATAAAAGCATCCGACCGAACAATTGTAATTGCAGATGAAAGTAAAATCGGGAAAACGGCCTTTGCCAAGGTGGCCTCGATTGAAGACATTGATACCCTTATTACCAATAGGCCGCAGGATCTGGGGAAAATTAATACATTAAGAGAAAAGGATTTAACGGTCGTGATCGTGTAACGAAAAATCTGCACAAAGGAGGGGAATGTATGGAGTCCTATTTAATTGGGATTGATATTGGAACGACAGCAACTAAAATCGTGCTTATTCATAAAAACGGTACGATTATGAATGCCGTGTCAAAATCAGTCACTCTACATACGAAAAAACCGCGCTGGTCGGAAGAAGATCCATTGGAATGGTGGGCCAATGTTCAGGAGCTGCTGCCGCTTTTATTGGAAAAATCAAATGTTAAACCAGAACAAATTAAGGCAGTTGGCGTCAGCGGAATGGTTCCAACTCTCATTTGTTTAGATAAAAATGGAGACCCTCTCCGGTACTCAATCCAGCAAAATGATGCACGAGCGTCGGATGAGATAGCCGAATTATCAGCTAAAACATTAGTTTATGACGTTTTAACCAAAACTGGTTCCAAAATTACACAGCAGTCTATTGCTCCAAAGATTATGTGGTTAAAGAAACACGAGCCGGAAGTTTTAGAAAAAACGGTCTCTATTTGTGGTTCCTATGATTTTATTACCCGCAAGCTAACAGGTAATGCAACCAACGCGATTGAAGCGAACTGGGCATTAGAAAGCGGCCTATATAACTATCAAACTGAACGATGGGATGACTACATATTAGAGCAGGCCGAAATTAAAAAAGAGTGGATGGGAGAGGTTAGGAAGTCTCACGAGGTTGTTGGTGTTGTGCAAGGGAATCATGGGACTTGTTTAGTTGAAGGGACACCGGTTGTAGCAGGTGCCGCAGATCATGTTGCCAGTGCCTTCTCAGCAGGGCTGGTCGATGACGGGGATATGTTAATCAAATTAGGGGGAGCGGGAGACATTTTATTGTCTGCCTCAAGACCTGTTGCAGACCCAAGACTGTTTTTAGATTATCATTTAATCCCGGGTCACTTCCTCCCGAACGGCTGTATGGCATCAAGCGGAAGTGTGATTCGTTGGTTTCAACGGGAGGTTGCGGGCGGCACAGCTTTAGAAGAACTCGACCGTGAAGCGGAGAAGACGCAAATGGGTTCTGATGGTTTAATTTTGCTGCCTTATTTTTTAGGTGAAAAAACACCAATCAACGATTCAAAAGCAAGAGGCATGTTTATCGGTCTTCATTTAGGACATACAAGAGCGCACATGTACCGTTCCATTTTAGAAGGAATCGGATTTGGCTTTAACCACCATATTGAAGTGTTTAAGGAACTTGGCTTCAAGACAAACCGGGTTAGGATTACGAACGGGGGCTCAAGGTCCAGGCTTTGGCGGCAAATTATTGCTGATATTACAGGGCTGACATTGGAATCCATTATTGAGCATCCTGGCTCTTCCTTAGGAGCAGCTTTTATTGCAGGGATTGGAGTAGGCGAATTTGAGAGCTGGTCCGATATCGACCGGTTCATCAAAATCGAAGAAGTGATCAAACCAAATCCAGAAAACGGAAATCGATACAAAACTTTATATGAAGTGTATCGCTCTGTTTACCCTAAATTATTAAAGGAACAGCATATTTTATCAGATCTATCAAATGAAGAGGGGGAAGGTCAATGAGTAAAGGGTTAGCTGTTGTTACGGGTGCTGGCAGCGGAATCGGAAAAGCCATCGCCAAACGTCTTGCCAAGGATGGTTTTTCTGTTGGGGTAACCGACATTAATCAGGCTGCAGTTAATGCCACGATTTCTGAAATCAATTCAGAAGGTGGAATTGCAAAGGGGGATGTGTTAGATGTTACAAATCCCGAATCGATTTCAGCTGCATTAGAAACATTAGAAAAAGAGTTTGGTAAGTTGCGAGTTTGGGTGTCTAATGCCGGGGTGTCTTCTATGAACCATTTCGTAGAGCTAACCGAAAAGGATTGGGATTTGAATATGGATGTAAATGCGAAGGGGGTGTTTTTATGCGGTCAAATCGCAGCAAGGAAATTTATTAGCCAGCAAGAAGGCGGAAAAATTATTAATACCGCCTCCATGGCAGGCAAACAAGGGAATGTTCCTTTCCTAAGTCACTACGTTGCCTCTAAGTTTGCTGTAGTTGGCTTAACGCAAGCGATGGCCCATGAATTAGGTAAACACAATATTACAGTGAATGCCGTATGTCCAGGCTTTGTTGCCACACCGATGCAAACGAGGGAACTTGAATGGGAAGGGTCGCTTAAAGGGCAGACTCCTGAACAAGTGAAGCAAGGCATGATTGATGTAACACCGCTTGGCCGTTTAGAAACACCAGAGGATGTCGCAAGAGTCGTATCCTTTTTAGCGGGCGAAGATTCGAATTTTATAACTGGTGAATCGATTGCAATTAACGGAGGGGCTTATATGGATTAACCATATAAGGCAAAAAATAGGGGGAATGAAAAATGGTGAAAAAACTAATCTTTATGGGTCTTGCGCTTTTCCTGCTAGCCGGATGCAGTACATCAGAGAGCGGCGGGGGAGCGGAAGATGGAACAGTTCAATTAAAAGCGCTGATGGAAGAAGTGCCTGATTCAGATATTGTGATTGATATGATTGCTGATTTTAATGAAAAACATCCAGATATTGAAATCGATGTTGAACTGCTGCCTTATGATCAAATGCGTGACAAACTTGTATCCTCATTTTTAGCCCCAACCTCAGACTATGACATCATTGTAGTAGATAATCCATGGATGTATGATTTTGCATCTGCCGGGTATCTTGAACCTCTTAGTGAAAAAATCGAAGGTGCTGGAGATGGGTATAACTTCGATGATTTCTCTGAACCTCTTAGAAAAATAGCTACTGTAGATAATGAAGTGTATGGAATTCCATTTTACAACTATGCAACTGGATTGGTTTACCGGAAAGATATTTTCGAAAGTGAAGGAATCGCGGTACCAGGTTCTTTAGATGAACTACAAGCGGCTGCTGAACAGCTTGCGAAGGATGGAAAATACGGAATCGCAGCCCAGCCGCAAAAGGGCTATAAGATTATGGAAGAATGGGCGAACTGGTTATTCGCAGCAGGCGGAGCGATTCAGGATGAAGAAGGCAATGTCGTCCTTGACTCCCCTGAAGCGAGAGATGCTTTAACAAAATATATAGAGTCTGTTAATAATGCTGCTCCGCCTAACAGCTCTAACTGGGCCTTTGATGAAGCGATGAGATCGGTGGCTAGCGGAGAAAGTGCGATGACAATCAACTACAACTGGATGCTGCCAACGCTAAATAATGAAGAAGGTCAGGCTGGAGACTTAGCTGGCAACTTTGCGCTTGCGGAAGTTCCAGGCGGGAAAGCGGCTTTAGGTGCTTGGTACTGGTCGATCCCGGCAAAATCTGAATACAAAGATGAAGTTTGGACATTTATTGAATGGGTATCGTCCCCAGAGACTGAGACAGATCGAGTTATTGCGGGCGGGGCACCAGTTCGAAATAGTGTCATGAATAATCCAGATGTGTGGGAACAAGGCTATGGTGAAGAGTATTACAAAACGCTAAAAGCCATTTTAGAGGATGCCGCTCCATTGGCTGACGGACCAAACGCAGAGGAAATGATTCAAGTGGTTGGAACAGAGCTCAATGCCGCTGTTACCGGTCAAAAGAGTGTCGATCAAGCGATTACGGATGCCGCTAACCAGGCAAAGGAGATTTTAGGCAATGAGTAAGGACACAAAAACAGGAAGAGGTTCCGGCTTCTTCCTGTTTTCCTACCAATGGAGAATGCTGTTACCCCTCTTAGTCTTAATGCTGATTATTCTAGCATTTCCCTTAGGGTATTCGTTATGGCTATCTTTCCATAACTTTACGATTACGAATCCTGATGAAAACAGTTTCGTTGGATTTGGGCAATATCTAAAATTACTTTCTGATCCACTATATTGGACTGTATTTAAAAATACTGCGCTATTTGTGGTGGTTGCGGTTGGATTTGAACTTATATTAGGAATGCTGATTGCCCTAACATTAAACAAACAACAGCGCTTCCGCAATTTAACACGTGCAATCGTGTTGGCACCGATGTTTATCACACCTATTGCCGTTGGGTTAATGTTTAGATTTCTTTTAAGTGAACAATTAGGTTTTATTCCAGCTGTTTTAAAATTCTTTGGTCTTTCCGTCGACTTTTTCGGTACAGAATACGCCATATTAACTCTAGCTGCGATTGATATTTGGCAGTGGACACCTTTTATCGTATTGATGCTGATTGCCGGTCTGCAAAGCTTGCCAGAAGAACCTTTTGAAGCCGCGTATGTAGATGGAGCTAGCAAGTGGACTTCTTTCTGGACAATCACGCTTCCTTTATTGAAGCCAGTCATTATTGTCGCCGTGCTAATTCGTGCATTGGATGCATTAAAAGTATTTGAATATGTCTACGCCATTACAAGAGGTGGTCCTGGTAATGCAACCGAGACCTTGCAATTTTATATTCAAAAGGTTGGATTTGGGTATTATCGCTTATCCGAAGCTTCAGCCATAGCCTGGACAGTCGTTGTAATTGTTATGGTCGTTATTTTTGTGATGCTTAGAACACGTGAGAAAGGGGAGGGATCCTTATGAAAAGCTATCAAAAAGAGAGCACTTTTGAGAAACTCATGAGAATCCTATTCATTTGGGTAGTGTTAATTTGCGTGCTTACACCGTTCATTTGGGTCATCCTTTCTTCATTAAAGACACCAACTGACCTTTCTAAGCCAATCAGTCTATTTTTTACACCAATATTTGATAATTGGATCAATGTTTTAACCGGTGATATACCTATCCATTTTGTTAATAGTTTCATAGTCGGTTTCGTTACTGTAGGTATCTCTTTATTGGTCGGTCTTCCAGCAGCCTACTCTATTAGTCAGTTTAAAACTGGCGGGAATCTCACGAGAATGAGTATTTTGATATCGGAAGTGGTTCCTTCTGCTGTGCTTGTGGTCCCCATTTTCTTAGTTTCCTATTACATGGAAGTAAACGGAACCATACTTCCAGTAATTTTAGCACACTTAACTTTTATTTTGCCGATCGTGACCTGGTTTTTAATTGGTTTCTTTGATGCCGTTCCTAAATCACTTGAAGAGCAAGCGATGATTGATGGATGTACGAGATTTGAAGCCTTTATAAAAATCATTCTTCCACAAGTTCTTCCTGGTATTGGTGCGGCTAGTATCTTTGGTTTCGTTTTATCTTGGAATGATATGTTTTATGCCTTGATTCTCGGTGGGCAAGACACGCAAACGCTCCCTGTTGCCATTGCTGGATATAACACCTTTCGCGGAGTTCAGCTTGGAGAAATGTCGGTTGCGATACTTGTCTCAGCTATTCCAACCATTATTATCTCTTTCTTTATTCAAAAGCACTTAATCAAAGGAATGGGTGGAGGCGCCGTTAAAGGGTAATCATCTAACATGTAAAAGGTGGAAATCATGAGCGAAAATTATAAGAAAGAACTAGAAATTGCGACAGAAGCTGCATTAAAAGCAGGAGACTTTCTAAAAAATTGGGCTGCTCCGCTAGAAGAAGAGTGGAAAGGAAAAATAAATCCAGTAACAAAGGCTGATAAAACATCGGAAAAACTTTTGATTGAAAAAATGAAAGAAGCCTTTCCAAACGACATTATTATATCGGAAGAAACCAATCCGCTAGAAGAGGCGGAGGTTATAAATAAACGCAGGTGGTACCTAGACCCGCTTGATGGAACTGTGAACTTTATGAAAGGTTCCCCTTATTGGTGCATCGCAATCGCATTAGTAGATTCAGATAATAAGACGGTCTGCAGCGTCGTCTATGCACCGAAAATGAACAACCTTTTTACAGCTATTCGCGGAAAAGGAGCCTGGTTAAATGGAGAAAAGATATCAGTCAGCCAAGTAGAGGATCTCAATCGGGCAGTTGCAGCCTCAGGGTTTCCTTATTCTTTTGAGGATCCAGAAAAGAGTAATTTAAGAGAATGGTCGAATGTCACTCCAGAGGTACTAACTGTCCGGTCACTAGGGGCTGCAGCAATGGCTTTGTGCGATGTCGCAAGGGGGCGGCTCGACTTTTTCTGGGAGCAGGAATTAGAAAGATGGGATATAACGGCAGCAGCCTTGATTTGTAAAGAGGCTGGAGCGAAGGTGACTGACATTTATGGTCAAGAGTTTGAAGGGCCTGAAACTAGTGTTTTAGCTGCAAATCCTCTATTGCACAATAAGGTTTTAGAAGTACTTTATAAGAAAGCATGACCATTTGCTGGATATAGCACGAACTTGCTAACAATGACGAAATGAAAAGGATGGATACAAATGACTTGGTTAAAAGATATTATTGGAACTGAAAAAGCCATTATTGCTATGTGTCACTTATTACCGCTTCCAGGAGACCCTTATTACGAAAAGGAAAAGGGCATGGATTATGTTATTGAAATGGCGAGAAAGGATCTGCATGCCCTGCAAGACGGCGGAGTGGATGCAGTTATGTTCTCAAATGAATTTAGTTTACCTTATTTAACAGATGTAAAAACAGAAACCGTTGCTGCAATGGCACGTATTATTGGAGAGTTAATGTCTGAGATTAAAGTTCCATTTGGTGTCAATGTCCTTTGGGATGCAAAAAAATCATTGGACTTAGCAGCCGCAACTGGAGCGAAATTTGTTCGAGAAATCTTTACAGGGGTCTATGCAAGTGACTTTGGAACATGGGACACAAATGTTGGAGAAACCATCCGTCACCAGTATCGAATCGGCGCTGAAAATGTAAAACTACTATTTAATATTGTTCCAGAAGCCGCCAAATATTTGGCAGATCGAGATATTGAGAGTATTGCAAAATCTACGGTATTTAACAACAGACCAGACGCACTCTGTGTATCAGGATTAACAGCTGGAGCTCAAACCGATTTACAGCTCTTAGCACGTGTAAAAGACGTAGTTCCTGATACAGTAGTTTTAGCAAATACCGGGGTAAGACTGGAAAACCTTGAACAGCAACTATCTGTTGCTGATGGGGCCGTAACCGGAACCGCATTTAAATACGATGGAAAATTTGAAAACCAAGTAGATATAAACCGGGTTAAAGAGTTTATGGATAAGGTTAAAGCTTTCCGGTCTTAGTAAAACGAAGGGACGGTTCTTCTGTTTCAGAATGAAACAGAAGAACCGTCCCCATGTTTTTTTAGTTGACAAATAATCACCCCCGGGATTATGATAAATATGTAAACGGTTACTTAATCTGATTAAAAAGGAAGACTAGCAGATTAAGTTTTTTATATGCGCGATGTGTAACCGGTTACATATTAAATAGAATGGTTGGTTCATAGAGATGACAACAATTCGGGATGTAGCGAAACAAGCAGAAGTTTCAGTTGCGACAGTCTCACGAGTGATTAATAAACGGGGATATGTCCATGAGGAGACTTTAAAAAAGGTAGAGCAGGCGATTAAAGAGCTGAATTATAAGCCTAATGATGTAGCGAGAAGTTTGTTCAAAAAAACATCCAATTCGATTGGATTTATTATTCCTGACATCACGAACCCTTTTTTTCCTCAATTAGTCAGAGCGGTTGAGAGTACGATGATTGAATCAGGCTATACCGTCATATTGTTTAATAGTGATGAGGTATTGGACCATGAGCTGAAATTAATTGAGCTGATGGAATCCAAATATATGGATGGTTTATTAGTAGTTTCCAATACCATCACGAAAGATCACTTGGAAAATCTAACGATGCCCGTTGTTGCAATCGACCGTGTTTTGGACAAAGGAATTCCGACCGTTTATGTAGATAATTACAAAGGCGCAAGGCAAGCGGTTCAATTCCTGATCAAAAAAGGGTGTCAAAAAATCGCATACTTGCATGGACCCGAAAAAATCTTTACGGCAAAAGAACGGCTGCGGGGATATCAGGATGAGATGGAGAAAAATGGGCTGCCAACGTTTATTTATCCTGGCAATTATGAATTAAAAGCATCGATGATGTCCACGATCAGGCTGCTGGCTGAGCATCCGGATGTTGACGGCATTTTTGCCGGCAATGATGTCATGGCTGTTGGGGCCATTAAAGCTGCATCCAAAATGGGCTACACGATTCCTAAGGAGCTAAAAATTATTGGTTTTGATGGAATAGATTTAGCCACTGCGATCACGCCTGAATTGACAACGATGCATCAGCCGATTTTAGAAATTGGCAAAAAGGGAAGCGAGCTTTTATTGCAATTAATCGCAGGGCAGTCTCCTGAAAAAAAGCATTATGTATACGATGCCGAATTAGTTGAACGGAATTCAACTTAATAGATAAAAAGTGAGTGGTAAAACATGATTACTGTGATCGGAAGTTTAAATATCGACTTGGTTACGAGTGTGGATCGCTATCCGAAATTGGGAGAAACCTTATTAGGAAGCAATTTTCAAACTAAGTATGGCGGAAAAGGAGCCAATCAGGCGGTGGCCGCAGCCAGACTGGGCGGAACGGTTCGGATGGTTGGCTGTGTAGGGTCTGACTCATATGGCGATGACTATAGAAGCTATTTACAAAATGAAGGGGTTCTAGTTGACAATGTGGAACCGGTTACACATACATCAACAGGAACGGCTTCTATTACTATCGCTGAAGGTGACAATTCCATCATTGTCGTACCTGGCGCCAATTTTGCCTTAACGCCAGAGGTTATTGAAGCGAAGAAAGATGCCATTGCCAATAGTAAAGTGATCCTGCTTCAATTAGAGATTCCTATGGAAACGGTGGAAAAGGTTTTAGAAATAGCCAGTGAACATAAGGTTATCACCATCTTAAATCCTGCTCCATTTCAGCCGATTCCAGCCCATTGGTGGAACATGATTACCTATATCACACCGAATGAGCACGAAGCTGCAATGCTGATGGAAAGTCCAGATTTTAAAGAAGAATACAAAGAAAAAATCATCATGACCAATGGAAGTAAAGGTGTTGTTTTTTATCAAGATAGCAAAGAACAATTGATTCCAGCTCCAAAGGTTGAGGTAGTCGATACAACCGGGGCAGGGGATACCTTTAACGGGGCTTTCGCTTATTTTCTGCATGAAGGCAAAGGACTAGATGAGGCTTGCAGGTATGCCGTAAGAGCAGCCAGCTTATCTGTTACCAAATTCGGTGCCCAAGGCGGGATGCCAACTTTAGAGGAACTGAAAAGTTTCATGGATCAAAACTGAAAGGAGGAGAGCAGCTTTGAAAAAACATGGGATTTTAAACAGCGAAATCACCAAGGTTTTAGCCGATTTAGGACACACAGACACAATCGTGATTGCAGATTGCGGACTGCCGATTCCAGCGCATGTGAAAAAAATAGATCTCGCCTTAGAGTTAGGGAAGCCTTCTTTTAAGGAAGTGCTAAAGCTCCTCCAAGCTGAAATGGTGATTGAAAAAGTGACGATTGCGTCTGAAATGAAAGAAAAGAATCCTGATTTGTTTAGCCAAATGAACGATGAGTTCCAGTCCATTGAACAGGTTTCTCATCAAGATTTTAAAGCACAAACAAAGGATGCCACAGCCATTATCAGAACCGGAGAAGCAACCCCTTATGCGAACATTATTTTACATGCAGGCGTTATATTTTAATAGATTGATCGAATTACCCTTCTGAAAGGAAATGAGGTGAGGGATATGACGGAAGAACGGACACCTATTATCAAGATGGCTGATATTCACAAGTCGTTCTTTAATGTAAATGTGTTAACGGGCGTTTCCTTTGATTTATACCCTGGTGAAATTCATGCACTGATGGGTGAAAACGGGGCAGGCAAATCTACCTTAATAAAGATCTTAACGGGGATCCATAACAAAGATAAGGGCCAGATTTTTTACAAAGGAAATGAAATCGCATTCAAAAATCCGAAAGAAGCTGAAAAAGCCGGGATCGCCATCATCCATCAGGAATTAAATACAGTTCCCCCGTTAACCGTTGCGGAAAATTTCTTTCTTGGGAAAGAAGCAACTTACGGAAGAACACCATTTTTAAAAAATAAAGAAATGATTGAGCAGGCTGAACAAGCATTAAAAGCTTTAGGGATTCAATTGGATCCGAAAAAAGTGATAGAGGACTGTTCCGTTGGGGAACAGCAGATGGTTGAAATAGCGCGGGCAGTTTCGCAAAAAAGTGAAGTATTAATCATGGACGAGCCTACTGCCGCACTGACCGACCGCGAAATTGAGGCACTGTTTAAAGTGATGGAGCAATTGAAGAAACAAGGAGTCTCGATTGTCTACGTTTCACACCGAATGGAAGAGATTTTCCGGATGTGTGACCGGATTACAGTATTGCGGGACGGTCAGTCGATTGGCACGAAAAACATCAAGGAGACGAATTTTGAAGAAATCGTGAAAATGATGGTGGGCCGAGAATTAGGTGAGCGATTCCCGCAAAGAACGGTTCAGCCCGGTGATGTTCGGTTAAAAGTAGAGAATCTCGATGTTGATGACCGTATTAAAGATATCAACTTTGAGGTTCGAAAAGGTGAAATCCTTGGGGTGGCCGGATTAATGGGAGCAGGGCGAACCGAAATTATGCAAGGTTTATTCGGTGCCCGTAAAGGATCAAAAGGATTTTTATATCTAGATGGCCAGAAGCTGCCGATTAAAGGACCGAAACAATCGATTAAAAACGGAATTGGGTTTGTCACGGAAGATCGGAAAGGTCAGGGCCTCGTCTTAGGGTTATCGGTTCGGGAAAATATTAGCTTGCCAAACTTGAAGAAAGTGTCATCAAGCAGCGTCATGCAAAGGAAAAAAGAAGAATCATTTGTAGATGAGCTGATTGAAAAATTAAGAATTAAAACAAGCGGCCGTGAGCAAACCGTGAAATCGCTAAGCGGCGGGAATCAGCAAAAGGTCGTTGTCGGGAAATGGCTCGGAATTGAACCGAAAGTTCTTATTTTGGATGAGCCTACAAGAGGCGTTGATGTTGGCGCCAAAAAAGAAATCTATGAAATTATGAATAAGCTCACGGAAAATGGTGTTTCGATCATCATGGTTTCGTCAGAACTGCCTGAGATTCTGGGCATGTCTGATCGGATTATGGTGATCCATGAAGGAAAAATTGCTGCCATTCTAAACAGAGAAGAAGCCACACAAGAAAAAATTATGGCGGCAGCGACAGGGGGGAATTAACTTGGCTGCAAAAAAAATCGTACAAAAAATGGGTCCATTACTTGGTCTGCTTTTAATTGTTGTGGTGCTTACCATTATGAGCCCCAATTTTTTAACAGTAGATAATATCCTGAATGTTTTACGTCAGGTTTCGATTAATGGTTTGATTGCGTTCGGGATGACCTTCGTTATTTTAACCGGGGGCATTGACTTATCGGTTGGTTCTATTTTCGCGTTATCCTCTGCGCTAACAGCTGGTTTTATGGTAGGTGGAATGGACCCGATGATGGCGGTCCTGCTTGGCGTTATGTTGGGTGCCTTGATGGGGGCTGCCAACGGATTGGTTATTTCAAAAGGAAAGGTAGCTCCGTTTATCGCAACCCTTGCGACCATGACTATATTTAGAGGTTTGACGCTCGTTTATACGGAAGGCCGGCCGATCACTGGTTTATCTGATGCCGTATCCTTCCAAATGATCGGGAAAGGGTACTTCTTGGGGATTCCATTTCCAGTTATTTTAATGTTAATTTCATTTGCTATACTCATGGTTGTTTTGCGTAAAACCACATTTGGCCGAGGTGTTTATGCCATTGGCGGAAATGAGGAAGCCTCCCGTTTATCAGGTTTAAAGGTAGATGGGATTAAAATTGGTGTATATACGATTTCGGGTGCTATGGCCGCGTTAGCCGGAATTATTTTAACATCCCGGCTAAACTCAGCCCAGCCTACCGCGGGTACATCCTATGAATTGGATGCGATTGCTGCGGTTGTCCTTGGCGGGACAAGCCTGTCTGGCGGGAGAGGTAGAATTGTCGGTACCTTAATCGGTGTCCTGATTATCGGAGTTTTAAATAATGGATTGAACTTATTAGGTGTTTCATCGTTTTATCAACAGGTGGTAAAAGGCGGAGTCATCCTTCTCGCAGTTTTATTAGACCGCAAGAAGTCCGCTTAATATAAATCTTTAAAAAAATTTTAGGGGGAAGCTCTTATGAAAAAGAAAGTTTTAAAGTTTTTCAGCTTGTTATTAGTTATGTTCCTTTTAGGTGCTTGTTCTTTAAACTCTCCAGCGGACAGTGACAGCTCAAGCGGTAATGAAGGAAATGGCGAGGGCGGAGATTCAAGTGAAACCAAAACAATTGGTTTATCCGTCTCTACTTTAAACAACCCTTTCTTCGTAACATTACGTGACGGAGCAGAAGCAAAGGCGAAAGAATTAGGTTTAGAAATTACAACAGCTGATGCACAAGATGACCCAGCTAAACAAGTTAGTGATATTGAAGATTTAATTCAGCAAGGTGTCGATCTATTAATCATTAACCCTACTGATTCTGCAGCGATTGTATCTGCGATCGAATCAGCAAATAATGCTAACATTCCAGTTATTACGGTTGACCGTAGTGCAGAAGGCGGAGAAGTTGTAGCTCATATCGCGTCTGATAACGTAGCAGGCGGTAAAATGGCAGGAGAATTGATTGTTGAGAAACTTGGCGGTTCTGGTAAAGTGGTTGAACTAGAGGGTATCCCAGGTTCATCGGCTGCACGTGAACGCGGCCAAGGTTTTAACGAAGCCGTTGGGGCGGCTGATGGTATTGAAGTAGTTGCTAAACAAACAGCTAACTTTGACCGTGCCGAAGGTCTATCTGTAATGGAAAACATCATCCAAAGCACACCTGACTTCCAAGCCGTATTCGCTCACAATGACGAAATGGCGCTAGGTGCAATCGAAGCTCTTCAAGCAGCTGGTATGACTGATGTCATCGTCGTCGGCTTCGATGCCACTGATGATGCGGTAGCTGCAGTTGGGGAAGGCAGAATGCTAGCAACCGTAGCCCAAAAACCTGAACAAATCGGTGCCATGGGCGTCGAAACAGCTCAAAAAGTATTGAGCGGAGAAAGTGTTGAAGATTTTATTCCAGTAGAGTTGGAATTAGTAACGGAGTAAAACAGGGGGATGGTTCTTGCGTTTCAAAACGCAAGAACCGTCCCTTCGTTTTATAATTTTAAATTTTCTAAAATGTATTGACAATTGATGCTTTAAAGTCGTAAATTATTAATTAACAATCTGATCAACAAAATGTTATAATATTATAAAGTTATAATATTATAATAAGGGTGGATTAAAATGCAATTAGACAAAAACTTACATATTCCTCTATATCGACAAGTTGAACAAATTTTAGAGGAGAAAATAAAAACGGGCCAATGGGAAATTGGATATCAATTACCCACTGAACAAGATTTATCTAGTCTCTTTAATGTAAGTACGATTACAGTGAAACGTGCGATTGTAGAGCTAGTTAATAAAGGTTATGTATATCGGCAAAGAGGAAAAGGGACATTCGTATCGGGGGCTTTAAATGAACAAAATATCAATACTCTCATTTCTTTGACAAACGAGGAAGCCTTAGAGTACCCGCATGAATTAATAACCTTTACTATTGAGAATTCGGACCAGGAGATTGCTAAGAAGTTAGGTTTGGAAAACGGTGCAAAGGTAATTCATATAAAACGAATAAAAATTGAAAATGGTGAACCGCGAGCATTGGAATATACCTATCTGCCATATGATAAATGCTCTGATTTGACCTCTAACGATATAAATAATGACCTTATTTATAACATTCTTAAAACAAAGTTTCATATATCGCTAGGAAGGGCCAAGATGTTTATCAAGCCATATATTGTACAAGATGAACAAGCTGAATTACTAGATATTGAACCCGGGACTGCAGTGTTTGAATGGGAAAGGTTTACTTATACAAAACAAGAAGAAATTATTGAGTACTCGAAATTTTATGTTCGCCAAGATAAAGAAACATATTATACAGAGGTCTTCTTTTAAAAAGGTGCCTAAGGTAGGTAAAGAGGTGTTTTTATGCATATTGAAAAGCATCCCGTTTTTGGGGAACAGCTTAAAGAATCTGTTACTATCTATTTTAATAATATCCCTTTAAAAGCATATAGACAGCAATCAGTCGCTGCAGCACTCATGGCAAATGGCATAAAGAGATTAGGATTAAGCAGAAAGCTTGTTCAACCAAGAGGCCTCTTTTGTTCTCGCGGGAGATGCTGCAGTTGCTATATGACAGTTAATGGGGAAGACCACGTTCGTACATGTATGGTACATGTTGAAGAAGGGATGCAGATATTTCCCAACGATGAAGATCCAAGTGTAAGGAGTGGGCCCAACCATGGAGACTGACGTTCTTATCATTGGAGCTGGCCTGGCAGGACTTGTGGTAGCGTTGGAAACAGCTTCTAAAGGACTGGATGTAACGATTGTTGATGAATCCATTTTATTAGGTGGTCAATTAAATCAGCAAACCCAAGTTATTCGAAATTTGCCATTTTCATATCATCCGATGCGGGGGTTTGAATTGGCAAAGAAGTTAACTGAACAAATAAATGCTTTTCCAATTCGATATCTGCTTGGCCATCGGGTCATTGGATTATATAAAGACGGGAGCGTCGGTATTACAGATGAAAAGGATGTATTTCCTGTAAAAGCGAAGAAAATAGTTATTGCTACGGGGGCTGCCGAAGGGGCTGTTCCTTTTCCAAAATGGACACTGCCGGGTGTAATGACAATTGGTGCAGCTCAAACATTAGTTAATAAAGATTTTGTTCTTCCTGGAAAGGAAGGGTTGATTGTTGGCTCAAGTGATTTTGCAATGGATGTAACCATCCAGCTTCTCGAGGTTGGAGTGAACATAAAAGGCATTGTTGAAAACAATTCCGAACTTGTTGCAAGAGATCAAGAAAAGGTAGAACAAGTGAAAAAAATGGGTGTCCCTTTTTATTTAAATTCTTTTATTAAGGAAGCAAAAGGGGTTGGCCAAATAAATGAAGTTGATATCCAACAACAAGATGAGCTTATAACGAAAGAAGTAGATTTAGTTTGTGTAGATGGCGGAAGAACACCTATTCTAGATATTTTTTATCAATTAGGTTGTTCCTTCGGTTATCAAGAAAAGCTGGGAGGATGGATTCCCCAGTATAATAACTATTTCCAAACAGATCGTGAAGATGTGTTTTTAGCTGGAAATGCAGCAGGAATTAGTACACATGGTGTATTACTTTTAACGGCAAAGATAGCTGGAATTAGCATTTGCGAAGTAATGAATGCAATACATAAGGAACAAGCAGAGCAAATAAGGATATCTTGTTGGGAAGAATTAGAGCTTTTAGAAACAAAACATCATCCGGCTGCCTGGGAAGGTAGAAAGAACCATATCGAAAACTTTACTAATCCGCTCATCGAAGATCAATTTATCTCTTAAATTAAGAAACTAGGAGGTGAAATAGTTGGAAAAAACAATCGTCATTTGTCGGTGTGAAGAAATAAGCTATGAAGAAATTGAAGAAGTAGTTGAACATGGAGCGAGAAGTCATGATGATATAAAAAGACTTACCCGATGTGGTATGGGACCATGTCAGGGGAAAATATGTTTTTCACTGGTTGCTGCCATTATTCATCAAAAGACAAAGATTCCTTTTTCGGCTATTCCACTACCCCGGATGAGAATGCCAATTTCCCCTATAAAAATTGAAACATTGTCGACCGGAAATTCAACGTTTTCTGCCGTAAAATCAGTATTGGATGAGGTGGAATTGAATGTTGAGAAGGGGGGGTGAAAGAAATTGGAAACCAGCTTTGAAACCATCATTATTGGAGGAGGAGTTATCGGAAGCAGTATTGCTTATCACCTTTCAGAACGATATAAAGAAGGCGTTCTTGTACTTGATAAGAAATTTCCAATGTCAGGAACATCGGGATCTACTCAGGCTTGGGTATGGGTACATAATAAAACTCCCTCATGGTATGCAGAATTTAGTATGTACAGTGCAGAATTATATCCATATTTGTCAAAAAAAATTGGTGACGTGGAATATAAAAGAACTGGAGGACTATCTCCATTTTTCAATGAGAAAGATCGAGAAAAGGCTAAGCTGCTTGCAGATTCATATCAGAAAATAGGAATTAAAATTAAGGTATTGTCTAGAGAAGAAGTATTGGAAAAGGAGCCGTATATTAATCCAAATGTTGCGGGAGCCACTTATAGCTCAATTGACGGAAACGTCAACCCATTTCGTCTAGTTGACATGTATATGAGGACTGCAAAGAAAAATGGAGTTCAATATTCTACTTATAATAAAGTTACCCACATCCAAAAGGTTAAAGGGAAATTTATAGTTACTTCTGACAAGGAAACCTATGTATGTAAAAATCTTGTTCTTGCTGGTGGCACTTGGTCGAAAGAGCTAGGAAAAATGATTGGAATCAACATTCCTGTAAACCAGCTAAGAGGACAAATTCTTGTCACAGAACCGTTAAAACCCTTCTTGAACTTTACAATTAGCGGATTAAGACAAGCGAATAATGGAGAGGTTTTAATCGGTTACTCCATGGAGAAGGCTGGATTTGACCGTTCAACAACGCTTGATGTGATTCAGGAAACGGCTAATATGGCTATTCATTATGTTCCTTCTTTAAGAAAAACAAAAATTGTTCGAGCTTTTTCAGGTATTCGAGCTATGCCGGAGGATGGATTTCCTATTCTTGGGGAAGTACCAGGGATAGAAAATCTATATGTGGCAGCCACCCATAGTGGTGTGACGCTTTCCCCGCTTATTGGGACATTAATAACGGAACTACTGATAGACGGTGATACTTCAATACCAATTGAACGTTATTCAATTAACAGATTTGCATAAAAGAGATCTGAAAAGTCTGACCAAAAAAGTTCAAAATAAAAAATATAATATTATAATATTATATTTTTTATCAAGGAAATTGATAGTAAATGGAAGGGGGAATCGAATTGGAAAAAGTATTTCAATATATCGAAGAGAATCAGCATTTGTATATTAGTTGGTTAATAGAAGCATGCAATCAGCCAAGTGTATCTGCACAAAATCGGGGAATGCTTGAAATGAAGGAGCTCGTAAAAGCATTTCTCGGAAAGATTGGGGCAAAGGTTGAGGAACTTCCTACTAATGGTTTTCCGATTATTTATGGTGAATTATTAAGTAATAAAGAAAAAACACTTACTTTTTATAATCATTATGATGTTCAACCCGAAGACCCGATTGATCAGTGGCTAAGCAACCCTTTTCAATCAGAAATTAGAGATGGAAAGATCTTTGCTAGAGGTGTAGCGGATAATAAAGGAAACTTAATTGCAAGAATTTGTGCAGTTCATGCATACCAGCAAGTGTATGGTGAGTTGCCCATTAATCTTAAATTTGTCTTCGAAGGTGAAGAAGAGATTGGAAGTCCACATTTAGAATATTTTGCAAAGGAATTTCCAGATAAGCTCAAAACGGATGGGATTATTTGGGAAGGCGGGACAAGAGATGTTGAAGATAAGCGTCTTCATGTAGGTCTAGGCGTAAAAGGGATCTGTTATGTCGAGTTATCCTGTAAGGGTGCTAATACAGACCTGCACTCTTCAGAAGCGGCAATTATAGAGAACCCTGCCTGGAGACTTGTTTGGGCACTAAGTACATTAAAAAATGAACAAGAAGAAATAGGAATAGAAGGTTTTTATGATGATATTACTCCATTAAATGAAACCGAAAAGAAATTTATTCAATCGATTCCTTATAACGAAGCTGTAATCAAGAAATTATATGGGATTGAACAGTTTTTAAACGATGTGACAGGGGATGAATTGAAAGAAAGATTAATAGCAGAACCGACTTGTACGATTTGTGGAATTGAATCAGGGTATACAGGAGAAGGTTCTAAAACAGTCTTGCCTTCATTCGCAAAAGTGAAATTAGATTTTCGTTTAGTGCCGAATCAAAAACCGGAGAAAATTGTCCAATTGTTAAGAAATCATTTAGATCGAAAGGGATTTACTGATATTGAGATCAAACAATCGCACGGTATGTATCCTTTTAATACGGATCCCAATGATCCTTTTGTTTCTGTTGTTCTCCAAAGTGTTGAAGAAGTATATGAAGAACCACCCATTATTTACAGAAATTTAGCAGGCTCTAGCCCAATGTACAAAATGTTAAACCAGACGAATATTCCAGCTGTGCAAATTGGTGTGGCAAATACTCAATCTAGTTTTCATGCACCAAATGAAAATATCTTGATCGATGATTATGTGAAAGGAATCCAAATGACAGCCGCGGTTATTAAGAACTTCAGTTAGTTTTACAATTTGAAGTCTGAAGATTTCAAATAATAAAAAATAAAAAGGGGAAAAACTATGAAAAAATTATCGAAGATTTTCTTTGTCCTTTGGTTGGCAGCCGTTCTTACGCTTGCCGGGTGTAGCAGTGATTCCTCATCTGGTAATGATGGGGGAAATACGGAAGCGGGTGAAGAGAAAACGACTTTAGTGATTGCGCAAAGTGCGGATATAACGACATTGGATCCGCAAAATTCATTAAGTACAACGGGTGATCGAGTCTTTAGGAATATGTTTAGCAGACTTTTTTATCGGGATAGTAATATGGAAATTCAGCCAGAGTTAGTCGAAACTTACAATAATATTGATGATGTAACCTGGCACTTCAAACTTAAAGAGGGCGTAAAGTTTCATAATGGTGATCCATTAACAGCAGAGGATGTAAAATTCAGTCTTGAACGTGTCATGAATGACCAATCATTAAAAGAGTATCCTTATTTTACACAACTTTCTGAGGTAAATGTAATTGATGAACTGACTGTTGAAATCATTACGGATGGTCCAATGCCAACGATCCTGCCGCTTCTATCGAAAAGCGGATCTGATGTTTTGCCAAAGAAATACTTTGAAGAAGTTGGATTAGAGGAATTTCAGAAGAAACCAATTGGTTCAGGACCTTACAAATTTGTTGAATGGAAACGGGATGATCGGGTTGTATTGGAGGCAAATGAAGATTACTTCGGAGAAAAACCAATATGGAAAGAAGTTATTGTCAGAGCTATTCCTGAAAGCTCAACTCGTGTCGGGGAATTGTTAACAGGTGGAGTCGATCTTGCGACAGATATCCCGCCAAATGAATGGGAGCGTATTAATAGCGAAGAAGGGGTTTCATTAGCAACAGGAGAAACAACACGGGTGATGCTTTTAATGTTACGCCACACTGAAGGATATGCTACTGCAGATCCAAAAGTAAGGGAAGCCATTGATTTAGCCATTAATGAAAAGGCCATTGTAGATTCTGTGTTAAAGGGCACTGCCGTTCCAGTTCGCTCACGTGTTCCTGAGGGAGTAATCGGTTCAAACCCAGATTTGTATAATTCTTATGTCTATGATGTTGAAAAAGCAAAAGAATTGCTAAAAGAAGCAGGTTATGAAGACGGATTAGAACTTTCATTTACAGCTCCAAAAGGCAGATACCCATTAGATGGAGAAGTAGCACAATTAGTCGTTAGTATGCTAGCGGAAGTTGGAATCAAAGCAAACCTGCAGCTGTTAGAATCTAGTGCATTTTTAGATGTATACAACTCTAAGAAGAATGAAGATATGATTATGATTGCTCTTGCAGATGGTTTATTCGATGCATCTTATTCTTTAGTTCACTATACAAAAGAACGTGCTGCTGGACAGACAGATTACTACAACGAAAAAGTTGAAAAATTATATCATGACGCTGGCAGAAATTTGAATAGTGAGGAACGGATCAGACAATATCAGGAGATTCAAGCGATTGTTGCAGAAGAAAGACCACACATATTCTTGTTCGCACAAAATGCGAACTACGGAGTAAGTGACAAAATAAACTTTACCCCAAGACTTGATGAAGTCATTAACTTCTCGGATGTTACATCAAAATAAAAATCTATTCATCCATTAAACGAGTGGGGCTAGAAAATGAAATAGAATCTAGTCCCGTTCGTTTATCACCTAATTGAAGTTTCACTTTATGAGGGAGGCGTTACTTTGAAAAAGTTTCTGGTCAGGAGATTACTACAAATTATCCCGGTTTTGTTTATCATTTCTTTTGTCGTTTTTGTTTTAGTTTATTTAGCGGGAGATCCAGTTGCCTTAATGCTGCCAGAAGATGCCTCTGAAGCGGATAGGGAAGCATTAAGAGAAGCGTTAGGTCTTAATGAACCTTTTATTTATCAATACTTTCATTTTATTAGTGATTTAGCTAGCGGTAACTTTGGAACATCCTTTCGTTATAATCAAGAAGCTTTGCCTTTGGTATTAGAACGGCTTCCAGCGACTTTTGAACTCGCTGCAGCATCCATGGTCGTCGCGATTGTTATTGCCGTTCCTCTTGGTATATTTTCAGCTAGAAAAAGAAATAGTTTTGTTGACTTATTTATTACAGGTGGATCTGTTCTTGGAAAAGCAATGCCCAACTTTTGGTTAGGTATCATGCTTATCCTGATGCTTGCAGTAAACTATCAGTTATTTCCTGTCTCAGGAAGGGGCAGCATGGCGCATTTAGTATTACCAGCGATTACGTTGGGCACAGGGATTGCTGCTGAAATGACAAGGCTAATTCGTTCAAGTATGTTAGAAATTTTACACCAGGATTATATACGAACGGCAAAAAGTAAAGGTGTCAGTGACACGTTCGTAGTTTTTAAACACGCATTTAAAAATTCACTTATTCCAGTGGTAACCATCACCGCACTCCAAATTTCACATCTTGTAAGTGGGGCTCTTATTACAGAAACTGTATTTTCTTGGCCAGGCTTAGGCCAGCTTTTAGTGCAAGCTGTAAATGGCAGAGATATGGCAGTTGTTCAGGCAGCCGTTTTTGTGATCGCGTTTTTAGTTATAATCATTAACCTGATTACTGATATTGTTTATCGATTATTAGATCCAAGAATTAAGTATTCATAGGTGGTGAAATTGTGGAAGCAAAAATCAAGACATCATCATTGGTTGAGACTAATCATACAAATGTAAAGCAGAAACCGAGAGCATTTTGGCGTTGGGGGAAACTTTTATTACAAAGTAAAACAGGGACGGTCGGTTTTATCATTGTTCTTCTCGTCATACTTACAGCAATTTTTGCAGATGTAATTGCTCCACATGATCCTGTTAAAAATAATTTACAAGATATGTTAAAGCCGCCCTTTTGGCTAGATGGTGGATCCTCTGCTTACATTCTGGGTACAGATAATCTTGGACGAGATATTTTAAGCAGGATCTTGTATGGTACTCGAGTATCTCTGTTAGTAGGCGTTTTTTCTGTTATTTTGGCAGGGCTGATTGGAATTATCGTTGGTATCATCGCAGGATATTATGGCGGGATGATTGACAATGTATTAATGAGAATAGTAGATTCGTTTCTTGCTATTCCTAGCATTTTGTTTATATTAGTGGTCCTGGCAGTCTTTGACCCTAGTATTTTTGTTTTAGTCATTGTCATAGGTTTTACAAATTGGGTTACTTATGCACGGGTAGTAAGAGGAGAAGTGCTTAGTATAAAAGAACGTGAATTTGTAAAGGCTTCAAAGTCGATTGGTACGAAAAACAGAACGATTATGCTAAAACATATTTTTCCTAATATTGTGTCCTCCTTCATTGTTATTTCGACTCTAAGTATTGCTACCACTATTATTCTAGAAGCCTCTTTAAGTTTCCTAGGATTAGGGATACAGCCTCCTGATGTTTCTTGGGGAGGAATGCTAACGGACGGTAGAAATTATTTAGCGACAAATTGGTGGCTTGCCACATTTCCTGGTATTGCCATTACCGTTACTGTTCTTGGCATCATTTTCTTAGGTGATTGGCTTCGTGATGTTTTAGACCCAAGAATAAAAGGGCGTAAGTAGAAGGAGATGAGGAACAATGAGCGAAACAGAAACGCTGTTACAAGTGAAAAATTTACACACGTATTTTTTTACTGAACATGGAGTTGTCCCTTCTGTAAACGGTGTTACTTTTTCAATTAAAAAGGGAGAAACGGTAGGGATCGTTGGTGAATCAGGCTGCGGAAAAAGTGTTACCTCTCTATCTCTTCTCCAATTAGTTGATGAACCAGGAAAAATTATTGAGGGTGAGATTTTATTTGAGGGACAAGATCTAACAAAATTTAATAAAAAACAATTGAGGAAAGTTCGAGGCAACAAAATTTCGATGGTTTTCCAAGAGCCTCTAACTTCACTGAACCCGGTATTTACGATTGGGAGCCAAATAGCAGAAGCGATCAGACTGCATCAAAATGTAAATAAAGAGGAAGCAAAGATAAAAACGATTGAAATGTTAAAAAGGGTGGGAATACCAAGAGCTGAAAGACACTACTATTCTTTTCCTCATATGCTAAGCGGCGGAATGAGGCAGAGGGTTATGATCGCAATGGCTTTATCTTGTCACCCTCAATTATTAATTGCAGATGAACCAACCACTGCATTAGATGTTACCATTCAAGCTCAAATCTTAAATTTGATGAAAGAATTGAGCAGAGAATACGATACATCCATTATTTTAATCACTCATGATTTAGGTGTTGTTGCGGAAATGGTTGATCGTGTAATTGTTATGTATGCGGGTCAAATCGTAGAACAAAACAGTGTATTTGAAATCTTTAAAAACCCAAAGCATCCCTACACGAAAGGATTATTAAACAGCACACCAAAAATTCATCACCTAAAGGATCAATTAGAATCAATTGAAGGGAATGTACCTAGTCCATTTGAAATGCCAACTGGCTGTAAATTTCATCCGAGATGTCCCTTTTCAACGGAAAAGTGTCTGAGTCAAGAGCCACCATTATTTCAAATTGAGGGCGGATCAGAAGTTAGGTGCTGGCTTCATGAAGAACATGAGGTGACAAAAGGATGAAGGTAATAAATGAAGAAAAACAATCTGATGAATGTTTACTGAAGGTGGAAGGATTAAAAAAATATTTTCCTACCTCTTCTAGTTTGTTTGGAAAAACGAAACAGTTTCTAAAAGCTGTGGATGGCGTTGATTTTTACGTGAAAAAAGGGGAAACATTAGGGATTGTAGGTGAATCGGGATGCGGAAAGTCAACGACAGGGAATACGATCATCCGTTTATTAGAACCTACGGAAGGAAAAATCATATTTGATGGAAAAGATATTACAAAACTTCCAGAACGGGAATTGCAAAAAATAAGAAAAGATATCCAAATGGTTTTTCAAGATCCATTTTCTTCGTTAAATCCGAGAATGAGAGTTTTTGATATTATCGCCGAACCGCTTCGGACTCATAAAGTAGCAAAGGGGAAGGAGTTAGAAGAACAGATTTATGAGTTAATGGAAACAGTTGGTTTAGATCGTTCTTTTGCCAACCGATATCCCCATGAATTTAGTGGAGGACAGAGACAAAGAATTGGTATTGCAAGAGCACTGGCTTTGAAACCAAAGTTAATTATATGTGATGAACCTGTCTCAGCATTAGATGTATCGATTCAAGCGCAAATTTTAAATTTATTGATTGAGTTACAGAAAAAATTTGAATTAACCTATATCTTTATTGCACACGGTATTCCGGCAGTAAAATATATTAGTGATCGAATCGCTGTGATGTATATGGGCGAGGTGGTAGAGCTTTCCTCAAAGGAAGAGCTTTTTAGTCATACCATGCATCCTTATACAAGCGGCCTCATTTCAGCCGTACCAGTACCAGACCCAACATTAAGGGATAGAAAAAATAGAGTTATTTTAGAAGACGACCTACCCGATCAAACAAATATGCCACAAGGATGCAGATTTTACTCAAGATGTCCATTTGCCGCTGAAAGATGCAAACACGAAAAACCAGAATTCAACGAAGTAAAACCGAATCACTTCGTAGCCTGCCATTACCCTCTAAGTTAATGAAACGGAGGTGAAACGGAGGGACGGTTCTTGTGTTTCATCTTGCTTCTTGAAACGGAGGGACGGATCTTGTGTTTCACCTTGCTTCTTGAAACGGAGGGACGGTTCTTGTGTTTCACCTTGCTTCTTGAAACGGAGGGACGGTTCTTGTGTTTCACTTTACTTCTGAAACGAAAGAACCGTCCCTATGATTCACCCAAAATAATATATAGAAAGGATTTTTTAGAATGAGAATAATTGTTGTGGGAGCGGGAATTGTTGGAGCAAGTGCAGCTTATCATTTATCTAAAAAGGGTGCGGACGTTGTCTTGGTTGATAAATTTCATGAGGGACAGGCGACTGCAGCGGGTGCGGGAATTGTCTGCCCCTGGATTTCAAGAGTAGATAATCAAGATTGGTATACGTTTGCCAAAGGCGGAGCCTGTTACTATCCAGAACTAGTTTCCCGGCTGAAAGAGGATGGTGAACATGATTTTGGATATCGGATGGTAGGTGCACTAACCGTAAGTAATGATGAAGATGAATTGAATAGAATTGAAGACAAGGTAAGAAAACGTCAAGCTGACACACCTGCCGTTGGTGAGGTTAGCCGCTTGTCACCGGAAGAAGCTCGAAAGATGTTTCCTCCTTTAAGAGAGGATCTGGGAGCTATCCATGTGACAGGAGCAGCACGAGTAGATGGACGATTTTTAAGGGATGCAATGAAAAGAGCAGCGCAAAAACATGGGGTTGTACAATATACCGGTGAAGCAAAGCTTGAAGTGGTAAACGGAAAAGTAACCGGCGTAAAAGTAAATGATGAATTGTTATCAGCGGATGCTGTTGTAATTGCAGCGGGAGCGTGGGCTTCAGAATTATTACAGCCATTTGGCATAAGTATTCCGGTCGAACCCCAAAAGGGACAAATCGTACATTTAACGCTTCCAGGTCAAGATACATCCAATTGGCCGGTCGTTCTTCCGCAAAGCAGTCATTATCTAGTATCTTTTGATGATCGAGTAGTTGTTGGAGCAACAAGAGAAACCGGTTCTGGATTTGACTATCGTGTTACTGCTGCTGGACTCAAAGAAGTGTTGGATGAGGCGTTATCAGTAGCACCGGGTCTGTCAGACAGTACACTTCATGACATCAGGATTGGATTTCGACCGACCGGTCCAGATTACTTACCGTTATTCGGACATGTGCCTTCAATCGAAGGAATAATCATTGCTACAGGACTTGGTGCATCCGGATTAACTATCGGTCCATACATAGGAAAACTAGCAGCACAATTAGCATTAAATGAAGAAGTCGAAGTTGATATCAGTCCTTGTAATCCATTTAGAAACAGTGTAAATGTCTGATTATGAAACGGGGGGACGGTTCTTGTGTTTCATCATTACTTCTGAAACGCAAGAACCGTCCCTTTGTTTCACCCCAACATTTGTTTCACGATTTGCCGATTTCGCTGATCAAACATTTCATTGTGAGAGGACACCATCGCGTATGCTGTAGCATCGGGTTGGATGTATTGTTTGGCTTTGTTCACGGCATTGGCTGCATCTTGAAAGGCACCAGCAATTAAATTCAGCTTTCCGTCAAATTTTAGAATATCTCCAGCTGCGTAAAGGCCTTCAACAGAAGTTTCACTTGTCGCATTTCCAGCTATGTAGAAATCTTCAATCATTTTAATATCCAACTCACTATTTATAAGCAGGGAGGTATCTTGTTCAAACCCGTGATTAACTAAGACGTCATCTATGGCTAAGAAGAAAACTTGCCCTGAGGCATGATTAGTTAATTCGACTTGATCTATTAAATCTTCACTTTCTGAAGTTAATAATCTTGTTATCGATGTGTTAAAAAAGCATTCAGCTGTACTATTTAATAGCTGTGTAACCTGCGATTCATGTCCCGATAAACCAGCCCTACGGTGTGTAACGTAGACCTTTTTAGCCACTGGTTCTAACGCATTGGCCCAGTCAATCGCACTATTTCCTCCGCCTGAAACGATGACCACTTTATTCTTAAAATATTGCAATGATTTAACGGTGTAGTGTAAGTTCGAAACCTTTTCGAGACTCTGTCCTTCGATTTGAAGCTTTTGCGGTTTCAAGATTCCGCTTCCCACTGCCACGATAACGGTTTTTGAAATGTGTTCTTGTCCCGAAGAGCCTTTCAGAACAAACAGCCCATCTTCGTTGCGTGAAATAGAAGTGATCTTTTCATTTAGGACTACTTCTGGCTGAAAGGTTAGACCCTGTTCAACTAACTGTTCTATTAATCTTGCACCTGTGATGGGTGTTTGCCCCCCAACGTCCCAAATCATTTTTTCCGGATAAATGTGCAGTTTTCCCCCTAATTGTAGCTGGGCATCGATAATTTTCGTTTTCATTTCGCGAAGTCCACTATAAAAAGCAGAGTAAAGACCAGCCGGACCTCCACCAATAATCGTCACATCAAAACATTCCGCTTTTCTCATCCTTCTCACTCCTCGAAACGGGGGGACGGTTCTTCTGTTTCATTTTTGCTTTTGAAACGGAAGAACCGTCCCTATGTTTCTCATGTTTCATCAAATTTGAAACACAAGAACCGTCCCCATGTTTCATCCATGTTTCATCCATGTTTCAAATCATTATTGACAATGATTCTCAATTAGATTATATTGTCATTGTAATTCATATTGATAATGATTATCAATATCATTCTTAAATTTTTTATGGGAGGCTTCGGTATGATGGCTCGTCTATACACAGAGGACCTTAATATTAGCTATGGAGAGCGTTTAATTGTCCGGGATATGAGTATCGAAATCCCAGACAAAAAGATTACTACAATCATAGGTTCCAATGGTTGTGGAAAATCGACTCTATTAAAAGCGATGACTCGTGTTATTCCGCATCAGGCGGGAGCTATCATCCTTGACGG
Source organism: Bacillus oleivorans (assembly GCF_900207585.1). GTDB lineage: Bacteria > Bacillota > Bacilli > Bacillales > JC228 > Bacillus_BF > Bacillus_BF oleivorans. The sequence continues at coordinate 497,099 of NZ_OAOP01000001.1, forward strand.
ACGGAGTATCTCTCGGGAGAGTACGAAAGCACTGGCTAAAAAAATTGCCATCCTGCCGCAAACACCTGAAAGTGCGACCGGGCTTACAGTAGGGGAGTTAGTTTCCTATGGACGTTATCCCTACCAAAAGGGATTTGGCCGCTTAACAAGTAAGGATATGGACGTAATTAACTGGGCCCTAGAGGTTACGGGCATTTCAGAGTTTAAATATCAATCCGTGGATGCCTTGTCGGGTGGTCAGCGTCAGCGAGTTTGGATTGCGATGTCCCTCGCACAAGAGACTGACATGATTTTTCTGGATGAACCAACGACTTATTTAGATATGGCCCACCAGCTTGAGGTACTTGAACTTTTACAAAAGATGAATAAGGAACAAGGGAGAACTATTGTCATGGTTCTTCACGACCTTAACCAGGCTGCACGCTTTGCTGATTACATAATTGCTCTAAAAGATGGCCAGATCGTTAAAGCGGGAGCTAGTGAAAAGGTCATCACACGAGATGTATTAAGAACTGTTTTTCAAATCGACGCTGAAATAGGAAGAGATCCCCGAACTCAGAAACCTATGTGTATAACTTACAATCTTTTAAAAGGAGGAAACGAAAATGAAAAAACTGCAAATCACGTTTCTGCTCTTGTTGGCTCTCACTCTTAGCGCTTGCGGGACCACAGCCCAACCGTCAGAGAAAACAGATCAAAATGCGACTAACAGCAATACTCAATCTTCTGAATCTGACACGTTTATATATCAATCGGAAAATGGTCCGGTAGAGATTCCGACTAACCCGCAGCGTGTTATTGTACTTTCGACTTTTGCTGGGAATGTTTTATCTTTAGATGTCCCTCTTGTCGGCGTTGATTCTTGGTCTAAAATGAATCCGCGCTACCCGTTAGAGGGAGTGGAAGAGGTTACAGATGAAAGTCTAGAAAAAATCATTGAACTGGAGCCAGACCTTATTATTGGACTTTCTAATACGAAAAACATTGATAAATTAAAAGAAATTGCTCCGGTTGTTACGTTTACTTATGGAAAATTGGACTATTTAACGCAGCATTTAGAGATTGGAAAGCTCTTAAATAAGGAAGAAGAAGCACAGAAGTGGGTTGATGATTTTAAAAAACGTGCAAAAGAAGCTGGAGAGGAAATTAAAGCGAAAATCGGTGAAGATGCAACGGTAACAGTGATCGAAAACTTTGACAAAGAGCTTTATGTTTTTGGTGAGAACTGGGGACGCGGAACTGAAATTCTCTATCAGGAAATGGGACTGAAAATGCCTGAAAAAGTAAAAGAAACCGCATTAAAGCCAGGCTATTATCAATTATCTTTAGAGGTGCTTCCTGAGTTCGTCGGAGATTATCTCGTCGTAAGTAAAACGGACGATAAGGCAAGTTCATTTATGGAGTCTGAAACGTTTAAAAATATTCCGGCTGTAAAAAATGGTCAAGTATTTGTGGCCAATGCAAACGAATTTTACTTTAATGATCCTATTACTCTAGAATTTCAGCTCGACTTTTTTAAGCAGTCGTTCCTTGGAAAGTAATAGCTTAGGGGAATTCTTTTAAAGGAATTCCTCTTCTACTATCTATAAAAAAGATTGGTTGATTCGTCATGAACATAAAGAAATTGACATTTGTATATAAAATGATTGCTTGTTTCCTGCTTTTTATAGCGGCGTTCTGTATTTCAATGGTGTTTGGAGCGGCCGATACCAGTGTAAAAGAAGTGTGGCTTGCTCTTGTATCTAATGTGAAGACAGACACGATTGTCATGATCCGGGAAATCCGATTGCCACGGGAAGTGGGGGCTATGTTTGTCGGTGCCGGACTATCAGTGGCAGGTGCGATCATGCAAGGGTTAACAAGAAATCCTTTAGCAGACCCTGGGTTGCTTGGTTTAACAGCAGGTGCGAATGCAGCCCTAGCTGTAACGATTGCCTTGATTCCAGTAGCCAATTACTTTGCGATCATGATTGCTTGTTTTATAGGTGCCGCCATTGGTGCGATTATGGTTGTTAGTATAGGCGCCTTTACAAAAGGAGGATTTTCACCGCTTCGGATCGTGCTAGCGGGAGCTGCCGTTTCTGCATTTCTTTATGCGATTGCAGAGGGAGTCGGAATTTTTTTTAAAATTTCAAAGGAAGTGTCGATGTGGAGTGCCGGCGGGATTATTGGCACAACATGGAGTCAGCTTGGGGTTGTAGTGCCATTCATTGTTGTGGGTATTGTGATTTCCCTTTTCCTATCCAGACACCTAACCATTCTTAGCTTAAATGAAGAGCTTGCGATTGGATTGGGTCAAAAAATCACCCAGATTAAATACGCTTTGTTTATCATTGTCATTATATTGGCGGGGGCTTCGGTGGCATTAGTTGGAAATCTAGCGTTTATCGGATTGATGATTCCTCATATTGTTCGGGCGATTGTCGGAACCGATTACCGCTTTGTATTGCCGATGGCAGCCCTATTGGGAGCTACATTTATGCTGATTGCGGATACGCTGGGACGAAATCTGAATGCTCCTTTTGAAACCTCGGTTCCAGCGATTGTAGCCATGTTGGGACTTCCTTTCTTTTTATTCATTGTCCGTAAAGGAGGGAAGGCGTTCTCATGATTCATCCTAGTTTAGTAAAAAAACAGCGATTTCTCATGCTTGGGTTTTTAGTACTGATTGTAATGACTGCAGTTATTAGCTTGTCGATCGGATACGCTTCTCTATCATTCGATCGGCTGTTCCCGACGATTCTGGGAGAGGGCACCTTCAAAGAGGAATTCGTTTTATTTTCGATTCGTTTACCTCGAATTCTAATTACATTGCTAGCTGGTATGGCTCTTGCTGTATCGGGTGCCATCCTTCAGGGCATTACTCGAAATGACTTAGCAGATCCGGGAATAATCGGAATCAATTCTGGTGCGGGTGTTGCGATTGCCGTATTCTTTTTGTATTTTCCAATCGATGCGGGGTCGTTTATCTATTTGCTTCCAGTTGTGGCTTTTGTGGGAGCACTCTTGATTGCATGCTTGATTTTTTTATTTTCATACAGCAAACGGGTCGGTTTTCAGCCAGTAAAGTTGATTTTAGTAGGGGTCGGCTTTTCGATGGCAATGTCCGGCACGATGGTGATCTTGATTTCCTCTTCGGAGCGGGAAAAAGTTGATTTTATCTCAAAATGGTTAGCAGGAAGTATCTGGGGGACAGATTGGCCTTTTATTCTAGCATTACTTCCATGGCTGATCATTCTGATTCCGTTTACTTTATTGAAGGCCCATCAATTAAATCTATTAAGCTTGCATGAGGAAACCGCGATGGGTGTAGGCGTCTCGATTGGAAAAGAGCGGTTTATGCTTCTCTTAACAGCCGTGGCTTTAGCAGCCGCTGCCGTTTCTGTCACGGGAGGCATCGCTTTTATAGGACTCATGGCACCACATATAGCCAAAGCCCTGGTTGGCAGGCGGCACCAACTGTATTTGCCCATTGCCATTCTTCTTGGCGGCTGGCTCCTATTACTCGCCGACACCATCGGCCGAAACCTCGCAGACCCAGAAGGAATCGCAGCCGGAATCATGACCGCCCTCATCGGCGCCCCGTATTTTATTTATTTGTTGTTAAAGCTTAAGTGAAACGGAGGGACGGTTCTTGCGTTTCATCCTCTCGTTTGAAACACAAGAACCGTCCCCATGTTTTTATTGAAAATTTTGGAATCTAGTATAAGATAGAAGCAGGGGACGGTTCACATTTTCATTTAATAGAAAGGATGATGTAATTAAAATCTCAAAAATAGTTACTTATATCTTCGTGTGCATAGCCCCACTAAGAGTAATTTCCTTCTTAAAATATCTTCTATATTATGTAAAAAACTACACTTACAAATTCCAATAGACTGTTTCAACTCTTTTAAATGTAATTGGTGGAACGGTTTTCTGTTTCATTATCTCTTTTGAAACGCAAGAACCGTCCCCATGTTTCACAAATATCCAATCAGAATAGTGGTGATAGAATGCCCCGGGTTGCCAGGGTCAAAAGTAATAGTGGTATATATCATATCATGCTAAGAGGTGCAAATAAGCAGGAGATATTTCACGATGATTATGATCGTAATATATTTCTAAACATTCTTGAAAAATATAAAATTCAATCTGATATGAGTATCTATGCCTGGTGTTTGATGAATAATCATGTTCATCTGCTTGTAAAAGAGGGTAGCGAAAATATTTCAGTCACCATGAAGCGAATCGGTGTGAGCTATGTTTGGCACTATAACTGGAAGTACCATACGAATGGTCATCTGTTTCAGGATCGGTTCAGAAGTGAGATTGTTGAAACATACCCTTATTTACTAAGAGTCACGCGTTATATCCATCAAAATCCGGTAAAAGCCGGGATCGTGAAAAGGGTGGATGACTGGAAATGGAGCAGCTGCCGCGGGTACTACGGTAAAAGTCTTGTTTCAGAAAATTTATTAGATCAAGAATATATCCTGAGTCACTTCTCTGTTAATCCGTCGGTTGCAAAAGAAAGATTCAAAGAATTTAATGAGATGCCTGATAATGATAGCTACCTGGAGGATAAAGATACCTGGAGGAGAATGACAGATAAAGAAGCGGGATTAAAAATCAAAAATTCACTAGGTTCTATTGAAATCGCGCAAGTAAAGAGCCTGCCTAAAACGGAACGAACCAGAGTGTTACGAAAAATTAAAGAAATCAACGGACTTTCACTTCGCCAGGCCGCAAGAATCCTAGGTGTTTCCCCCTCGCTTATTAATAGGGCATGAATCGGAGGGACGGTTCTTCTGTTTCATTCCGTATCGCTCTTTTGAACAGGTAAGCACCATAACTTTGTTTTCTTTCCTTACGAATATATTAGAAACGTCCCTCTGCTTCAAAAACTAAAGAAATAGACCTGGGTCAAAGCATATAATGAGAGAAAGACATTAAATTCGGATATAAGGTGGGCACATGCTTCGGTTCATCCGCACTGAATTTTTGAAACGTAAGAACCGTCCCTCTGTCTCACCTCTGCTTCAAATTTAAGTAAAAAGGATGTGGGGAAATGGCCAATGAAAGGTTGATTAGAGTTTTTGATAAACAGGCAAAAATCTATGAGAGAAGAAGAAGGCAGCGATCGGAAAAGAAATTTCGAGAAAGATTGATTCCTTTTGCTAGAGGTAAAGTATTAGAAGTAGCCGTTGGTGCAGGAGCGAACTTTCCTTTTTATCCTAAGGGGGTAGAGGTGACAGCGGTTGATTTTAGTGAAGAAATGCTGAAGAGGGCAAAGGAAGCAGCCCGTGAAGAAGGGGTCTCAGCGACTTTCATCCACTCTGACGTCGAAACTCTCTCATTTCCGGACCAGTCTTTTGATACCGTGATTTCAACCTTATCCATGTGTGGATATGAGAATCCGATTAAAATGTTGGATTCCTTTAGCAAGTGGTGCAAGCCAGACGGACAAATACTGCTGTTCGAACATGGGATTAGTTCTAATCGACTCCTTGGTTACATACAAACTCTTTTAAATCCATTAAACAGGAAGGTTGTTGGATGTCATCTTAACCGTGACATGGTGCACATCATCAAGCAATCCAATATAGAAATAGAAAAAATAGACCACCATTTGTTCGGTATGGTGCATTTGGTATGGGCAAAACCGATTTGAAACGGAGGGACGGTTCTCCTGTTTCGGCCTTATTTCTGAAACAGTGGAACTATCTTATGTTCACCAAGAAATAAGTGAAAAAACCAACTCCAAGCTCAGGAGTTGGTTTTTCTATGGTGAGATGAAACACAGGAACCGCCCCTATGTTTCAGCGAACCGAAACGTGAGAACCGTCCCTATGTTTCACCCTGCCTATGTTTCAGCGAAACGAAACACAAGAACCGTCCCTCTGTTTCACCCTGCAATTTTTTCTGTGTCGTTTAATACATTGAGGCTTAACAATACGTCTTGTTCATTTACAGATTCTTTTTTAGTTGCAGCAATCTCGGTATAGCTGGATGAGTTTGTTACGATAATAGGGGTTACGACTTGATAGCCAGCTTCTTTAATTTTTTCAATATCAAACTCTAAAAGGAGGTCGCCTACTTTAACCCGGTCTCCCTGTTGGATATGAGAAGTAAAGAATTGACCGTCTAGTTGTACCGTATCAATCCCGACATGGATTAAAATTTCAGCACCGCTGTCGGAAACGAGACCAATGGCATGTTTTGTTTTAAAGGCCACGGTTACGGTTCCATTGACAGGGGAGACCACTCTTCCTGATGTTGGTTCAATCGCAATCCCTTTACCCATTGCCTCGGATGAGAAGGCTGGGTCCGGCACGTTAGACAATGCTGTTACTTTACCATCTAACGGGCTAAATATTTCTTCATCTGATCTTTCGTTTGTTTCATTTGATTCATCGTCTGCTTCTGCTACTTCAACTGGATCCTCAAATCCTAAAATATAAGTTAAAACGGCTGAGACAACAAATGCCACCACAATACCTAGGATTAGACCCGGGAATCCTTGACCGCCAGGACCGTAGAAGATTGGCAGCGTTAATAGTCCGGGTGCTCCAGAAGCAAATGCTTCCGTTCCAGCCTGACCAATAATGGCACCACCAACAGCACCACCGATAATTCCAGCGATAAATGGACGTTTCAATCGTAATGTAACACCATATACGGCTGGCTCCGTAATACCGAATAAGGCTGTAACCGTTGTCGATCCTGCTAATGCTTTTAGCTTCTTATTTTTTGTTTTCAAAAATACACCAAATGCTGCTCCCGTTTGTGCAAATACAGATGCTGTAGTGGCTGGTTTGATTCCATCTCTGCCATATACAGCAACGTTGTTAATAAATACTGGAATTAGACCCCAGTGAACACCAAAGATGACAAGTAACTGCCAGCTCGCACCCAGAATGGCACCAGCTAATAATGGACTCCAGCTAAATACTGCAACTAATCCATCCGCAATCGCATTACCTAGGTTTACTCCAATTGGTCCAAATACGATTAAAGTAAGAGGTAGAATGATTACCAGAGAGATTAATGGGGTTAAGAAGTTTTTAACACTATCATGAATGAACCGATTACAAACTTTTTCAAGTTTACTCATGGCAATAACGGCTAAAATAATCGGGATAACGGTTGATGAATAACTCATCAATGTGACTGGAATCCCAAAGAAATCAGTTTCAACACCATCTGTTCTCAACGTGATGATAGAAGGATAAAGCAGCGCACCTGCGATGGTTAGGGCAGTGAACACATTCGCTTCAAACTTTCTCGCCGTTGTAACCGCTAAAAGAAGAGGTAAGAAGTAGAATAAGCTATCTGCCGCAGCTGCTAAAATAATATATGTCGTACTCGCTGGATCTAACCAGCCAAAGTTTGTTGCAATAAGTAACAGACCTTTGAGGATACCGGCTCCAGCCATTACACCTAGCAATGGAGCAAAAATACTGGAGATGACATCAATCGTACGCCCAATGATATTTCCCTTTTTACCTGTATCAGAAGTCTTTGAAGCTTTGTTCTCACTTAAAATGTTCGATACTTTCCCAATCGCGTTGTACACTTCAGGAACTGTATTCCCAATAACGACTTGGAATTGCCCGCCACTTTCCTTTACCGTGATAACACCTTCCGTATTTTCTAATTTCCCTTTGTTGGCTTTCGATGTATCTTTTAAGGTAAAGCGGAGACGTGTTGCACAGTGAACTAATGATGTAACGTTTTTCTCTCCACCGACTAGCTCTACTATTTCTTTTGCTAATTTTTCGTAGTTCATCACTACACCCCCAGGTTTTTTATATTTTTGGGCAAATAAAAAACCTAAGCCAGGAAAAATAGTAGAGTAGAGACGGACTCGCGTTCCACCATTTTTTCATGACTTAGGTTTTGCCTGCTTAACCAGTAACAATCCTAAGATTGTGCGTTATTCTATTTTCTATATCACTATCATATACCTTTTTTGAAAAATGTCAACGTTTTCATTGACGATACATTTAATCATTTATTGTCTATTCACGACTCTTTCAATATGAATCGTTAAATAGAGCATTTCTTCATTCGTTAACTCATGATTATACTGATGTTTAATAAAACTTTTAATCTTCTCCGTACATTGTGCCGCTTCTTTATGCTTTTGTTTGATCATGATATATAAATAGTCATCATCGTTTTCGTAATGGGTTCCTTTAAACACACGTTGAGCAAAAAACTTCAAATGGGTAATAAAACGAAAATAGTTTAAAGATTCCTCATCAAACTCTACATTAAAATGATATTTAACAATATTAATAATCTGTTGAATAAATTTAGTAATATTTAACGTGGTGGTTACATCTTCATTCATTTCAGCATTGATAATATGAATGGCAATAAATCCTGCTTCATCCTCTGGAAGAGATACATTGAATGTTTGATTGATTCTTTTAATTGCTTTTAATCCAATAGTAAATTCTTCTTTGTATAATTGTTTAATCTCCCATAGCAATGCATTCTTTATAACCGCACCTTTTTGATGCCTTTCTAATGCAAAATTAATATGATCGGTGAGGGAAACATATATATTGTCATTCAATTTTTTCCCTAAATTGTTTTTAGCATCATCTATAATGGCTTCTACTTCACTCATTAATTCAATCGGTACTTCTCTAAGCAGCATTTTAAAATTATCAGAGGTCTGCTTATCTTTTAAGGCAAAGATTTTCTCAATCTTATCTTTTTCTACTTCTTCACCTTTCTTTTTTTGAAAAGCAATTCCTCTTCCCATAACAACTAGCTCATTGCCATCATCTTGTATGACACTGACAACATTATTGTTCAGGACTTTATCTATTTTCATCAAATTGACCCTCCTTCCTCAACATCCTTAATCTCATAAAATATAAAGAACCTAAGCCACGACAAATAAAGATCCAAAAACGATCTCCATTACAAGCGACTTAGGTTTTGCCTGAAAAATCAGTAACAATCCTACTATTTTACTATGAAATTTTACTATTAGTATAGCTTGGCTCTATTTATCTGTCAACGCTTACAAGAAACAAGGGGACGGTTCTCCTGTTTCATTGAAACAGGAGAACCGTCCCTGTGTTTCCTCTTAATCTAAGTTTTGGCCGTTTGACTCAATCACTTTTTTATACCAGTAAAAGCTTTTCTTTTTGGCTCTTTTTAGTGTGCCATTTCCTTCATTGTCTCGATCGACATAGATATAACCATACCGCTTTTTCATTTCGCCTGTTGAGGCACTGACGATATCAATGGGCCCCCAGCTTGTATAGCCAATAATTTCAACTCCATCTTGGATTGCTTCTCCCATTTCAGCGATATGGCGACTTAGATAATCAATTCTATAGTCGTCATTAATTTCACCATCAGGCGTAACGGTATCAACCGCACCTAGGCCGTTTTCTACTACAAATAATGGTTTTTGATAACGGTCGTATAATTGGTTTGCCGTAATCCGGAACCCTTTAGGATCAATCGTCCAGCCCCAATCTGATTTAGAAAGATAAGGATTTAAAACAGAACCAAATACGTTACCGCTGGTTGAATTTTTAATGACTTCAGGATCTGTACTAGTTGTTCGGCTAGAGTAGTAGCTAAAACCTATATAATCAACTGTGTGATCTTTTAATATTTTTTCATCTCCTGGTTCCATCTCGATTGTTAAACCGTTCTCCTTAAAGAACCGTTTCGCATAGGCAGGGTATTCTCCCCGAGATTGAACATCAATAAAGAAGAAGGACTCGCGGTCTTTTTCCATCGCATGGAATACATCTTCAGGATTACATGTATATGGATAGAACATACCTGCTGCAAGCATACAGCCGATTTTGGCATCTGGAATGATTTCATGACAGGCTTTTACAGCTAACGCACTCGCAACCAATTGATGATGGGCAGCCTGATACTGAATTTGTTTTCGATTCGCTCCTTCTTCAAAAACAAGACCCGCTCCGAGGAAAGGTAAGTGGAGCAGCATATTAATTTCATTAAAGGTCATCCAGTATTTGACTTTATTTTTATAACGGGTCAATACTGTTTTGGCATAGGTTTCAAAGAAGTAGACAAGCTTTCTATTTCTCCAGCTGCCATATTTTTCGATAAGGTTTACAGGAACATCGAAATGCGCAAGTGTCACAACTGGCTGTATGTTACGTTTGAGTAATTCATCGAATAGATCGTCATAAAATTTTAGTCCAGCTTCGTTCGGAGATGCATCGTCTCCATTTGGGAAAATGCGGGCCCATGCAATCGAAACACGAAGCGCTTTAAACCCCATTTCTGCAAATAAGACAATATCCTCTTTATATCGGTGATAGAAATCAATTGCTTCATGAGCCGGATAAAACTCACCTTCAAGCGGCTTTAGAGAAGGTACATTTCCTTTCATGATGTCTCGTCTATTTGGACCTGTTGGCAATAAATCAACGATCGTTAAGCCTTTACCATCTGCTAAATAAGCACCCTCAGCCTGATTCGCAGCAATCGCGCCTCCCCATAGAAAATTCTCTGGAAATGAATAGTTTTTCATAGCATAAACTCCTTTTTCTTTTTCTTTATCTAAGTTACCCATATCAATATAGTACTTCACGACTATCACTATTCTTAACAAATAAAAAACCTGATCCAATATGAACACACGTATAGTGCCCTCAAATTGAATCAGGTTATGCCCAGACGGTAACATCCCTATTTAATAACTATTAATATTTAAATACACTATTAATCTATCAAGTCTAGTTCGTATTGTCAAACGGGTGAAACAGAGGGACGGTTCTCCTGTTTCATTCTGATGAAACGCAGGGACGGTTCTCCTGTTTCATTTCTAACTTTTTGCTGAATCAAGAGGTTCTTTTGTTTCTTTGAATCACAAAATGGTATCATATCAACTAGAAAAAACGATTAAGGAGCGATACAATGACAAAATTTATTGGATATGTTGGAACGTATACGAAAGAGGAAAGTGAAGGAGTCTATCAGTTCACGCTTGATACTGAGAAGAAAGAGATTGTAGATGTAAAACTGGCTGCTAAACTAGATAACCCTACATATGTGACAGTGAGTAATGATCAAAAGAATTTGTATGCCGTATCTAAAGAGGGAGAAAAGGGGGGAGTTACTGCTTTTACAATAAATCCTGAAACCGGTGAGCTTACAAAACTCAATAGCCAATCCTCGGAAGGAGCTCCACCTTGTCATGTCGGTGTAAATCGTGACCGCAGCAATGTGGTAACTGCCAATTATCATACTGCGAAAATCGAGTCCTACTTAACCAATGAAGATGGATCGCTCAATCCTGTCACCTCTGTAATAGAGCATGAGGGGTCAGGTCCGCATGAAAGACAGGAAAAACCACATCTGCATTTTGCTGGCTTTACTCCAGATGAAAGGTATGTAATTGCGGTTGACTTAGGGAGCGATCGTGTTTATACATACTCTGTACTTAATGGAAAATTAGAGGAGAATCAAGTTTTTGCAACGAAACCAGGAAGCGGGCCAAGACACATTGTGTTTCATCCAAACGGGATATTTGCATACGTCATGACGGAGCTAAGCTCAGAAGTCATTGTGCTTCATTATAACGAAGGAGATGGAAGTTTTACGAAACAGCAATACATCCGGACCATTCCAGAAGATTTTAAAAAAACGAACGACGGCAGTGCAATCCACATTTCCTCTGATGGAAAATTTGTTTATGCCGCAAACCGCGGGCACAACAGCATCGCTGTATTTGAGGTAAATCAAGAATCCGGTCAATTAAACTTTTTGGAATGGACTTCAACAGAAGGGAACTGGCCACGCGACTTTGTTCTAGATCCTACAGAAGAATATCTCGTTGCAACCAATCAAAAATCAAATACCATGACTTTATTCAGCAGAGACAAATCAACTGGCAAGCTAGTTTTACTCCACTCCGGCGTCAAAGTACCAGAGCCCGTTTGTGTCAAATTTTTGTGAAACTGAGGGACGGTTCTCCTGTTTCAGCATGACTTCTTTTGAAACACAAGAACCGTCCCCATGTTTCAGCATGACCTCTTCTGAAACACAAGAACCGTCCCCATGTTTCAGCATGACCTCTTTTGAAACACAAGAACCGTCCCCATGTTTCACCCCCATGTTTCACCCCCATGTTTCACCCCCATGTTTCACCCCCATGTTTCACCCATGTTTCACCCGTATTCACATAATTCCGATAATAACCCATTGACGATAATATTAAATTTATATACGATTGAATAAACTTTATATTGACTTATCAAGAGTGGTGGAGGGAATGGCCCTATGAAACCCAGCAACCCATCTTTTCGATGAAGGTGCTAAGTCCAGCAGAATCACGAGATTCTGAAAGATAAGGTATAGCTAATTAACCTCAACCTATCTTTTAGATAGGTTTTTTATTTTTCATCCCAATTAACGAACGGGTTTATTCGGGTAACATAGCTATGCTTATACAAAAAGTACTCCCCCCTAGTTCGAAATTTTACCTTGCACAGGGGTTCATTTTTAGTAGTAAGAGTCTGAATTTTTAAAATCCTAATTATTTGGAGGTGAAACCTACTTGAGTCTAGTAGAGGATTTAAAATCAAAAGTATTAATTGCGGATGGTGCAATGGGAACTCTTCTATACTCTCACGGTATTGACCGTTGCATTGACGAGTTAAATATTTCAAAGCCTGATGAAGTCCTCAAGGTACATCAAGCATATTTAAAAGCCGGAGCGCAAGTTATTCAAACGAATACGTATGGAGCCAATTACCAAAAGCTTGCCCGATATGGTCTAGAGGACCAAGTGAAAGAAATCAATCAAGCGGCTGTCAGGATTGCCAAAGAAGCTACTAATCTAAATCAAAATGCTTATGTTCTTGGGACAATAGGCGGCATTCGAGGAATCAAGAAAAGTGTAGCTAGTTTAGGGGAAATTAAACGCAGCTTTCGGGAGCAGCTTTTTTGGCTGTTGCAATCGGAAGTCGACGGAATTTTATTAGAAACGTATTATGACTTTGAGGAAATCTGTACGGTTTTGCAAATTGCCCGTCATGAAACCAATATTCCTATCATTGCTCAGGTATCCCTGCACGAAGTGGGTTATTTGCAGAATGGGATGGAATTATCGGACGCATTATTCCAATTGGAAAAGCTGGGTGCGGATGTTGTAGGTATGAATTGCCGATTAGGACCTCATCATACCATTCGCTCATTAGAAACGGTGCCTTTACCCCAGAAGGCTTTCCTATCGGCCTATCCCAATGCGAGTTTACCGCAATATGTGGACGGTGAATATACGTACGGCGGCGATGATGATTATTTTGAAAAAAGTGCTTTAGCCTTATATAAGGAAGGCGTTCGGCTGATTGGAGGCTGCTGCGGTACGACCCCTAGACATATTGCAGCCTTTGCACGAGCCGTGAAAGATAAAGCACCTGTCCTGGAAAAAGTGCTTCCCGAAAGAAAGGTGCAAGTTCAATTAAAATCGTCTGGGTCTTCAACGAAACACGTTTATAAAAAAGCGAAAACCACAAGATCCATTATTGTCGAGTTAGATCCCCCTAGGCATTTAGATACTACTGTTTTTTTTGCTGGTGCCAAAGCATTAAAAGAGGCAGGTATTGATGCATTGACCATGGCTGATAATTCGTTGGCAACACCGCGAATCAGCAATATCGCATTAGCATCACGTATAAAAAATGATATAGGAGTCCCTCCGCTTGTCCACATTGCTTGCCGGGATCGAAATTTAATTGGAATTGAATCCCACTTGATGGGACTTCATTCATTAGGCATTACGGACCTGTTAGCCGTTACAGGGGATCCAGCAAAAATCGGTGATTTTCCTGGGGCAAGCTCTGTTTATGACTTAAATTCCTTTGATCTCATCAAGTTAATTAAGCAGTTTAATGAAGGATTATCTTCCTCTGGAAAACAGTTAAAAGGGAAGACTGATTTTTCTGTAGCGGGAGCCTTTAATCCCAATGTAAGGAATTTAGATCGTGCTGTTCAGAGGCTTGAAAAAAAATTGGCAGCAGGCGCAGATTATTTTATAAGCCAGCCCGTATATAGCGAGGAAAAAATGGTTGAAATCTATGAATCTGTTAAAGGGTTAGATGTACCGATCTACATTGGCGTCATGCCTTTAACGGGTGCCAGAAACGCAGAATTTCTTCATAATGAGGTGCCAGGTATTACACTTTCTGAACAAATTTTAACTAGAATGTCAGCATGCGGTACAGACAAACTAAAAGCTACTCAAGAAGGAATGGCCATCGCCAAACATTTAATTGATGCTGCATTTGATCTATTTAATGGAATTTATCTAATCACTCCATTTTTGCGATATGATATGACCGTTGAGTTAACGAAATATATTCATGATAAAGAGGCGCAGCGTAAGGAGAGGAAGGTATTTAATGGCTAATCACAGTTCACCCATAGGGCAACAATTGAAGAAAAAAATACTCGTACTAGATGGAGCAATGGGGACTATGCTTCAAAGCTTCAACTTAAAGCCAGAGGATTTTGGCGGAGACCATTACGATGGTTGTAACGAATACCTCAATATTACTGCTCCACAAGTTGTGTATGAAATACATCGAGCTTACTTAGAAGCGGGCGCCGATATTATTGAGACTAATTCTTTTGGCGGGACTCCTATTGTTTTAGACGAATATAGTATTGGAAATCAGGCTTATAAGATTAATTTTGAAGCGGCCAGGATTGCTAAGAACGCAGTGACTCAGTTTTCGACACCTGATTGGCCGCGTTTTGTAGCAGGTTCCATGGGCCCTACGACCAAAACTCTGTCCGTTACGGGCGGGATTACCTTTCAGGAGCTTGTTGAAAACTACAAAACACAAGCTTTAGGATTGATTGATGGCGGAGCAGATGTATTATTACTTGAAACAAGTCAGGATATGTTAAATGTAAAAGCTGGATTTTTAGGAATTGAACAAGCGTTTGAAAAAACCGGCAGAACTCTTCCTCTTATGATTTCAGGCACGATTGAGCCAATGGGTACGACGCTCGCCGGTCAATCCATTGAGGCATTCTATCTGTCTTTAGAACATATGAACCCAATAGCTGTGGGACTGAATTGTGCAACGGGACCAGAATTTATGCGCGACCATTTGCGTTCTTTATCTGAACTTTCAGTAAGTGCAGTTAGCTGCTATCCAAATGCAGGATTACCTGACGAGGAAGGACATTATCATGAGACACCTGAAAGCCTCGCGAAAAAAATTGCTGCTTTTGCTGAAAAAGGATGGCTTAACATTGCAGGTGGCTGTTGCGGTACCACCCCAGCTCATATTCACGCTATTTCCCAAGCGGTTCAGAATATAAAACCTAGAATAGCCCCGTCCGAACGTAAAGGTCATGCGGTTTCGGGAATAGAACCATTAATCTACGATGAATCGATGCGTCCGCTTCTTGTCGGTGAGCGAACCAATGTGATTGGGTCGAGAAAGTTTAAGAGACTGATAGCGGAAGGGAAACATGAGGAAGCTGCGGAAATTGCAAGACAACAAGTGAAAAAGGGTGCCCATGTCATAGATATATGTGTAGCTGATCCTGATCGTGAAGAAAAAGAGGATATAGAGCAATTTTTAAAGCAAGTTGTCAATAAAGTCAAAGTACCTATTATGATTGATTCAACCGATGAGGAAGTCATTGAACTTGCTTTTTCCTATATTCAAGGGAAAGCCATCATCAACTCGATTAACTTAGAAGATGGCGAAGAACGCTTTGCAAAGGTTCTTCCTCTTGTGAAAAAGTACGGAGCTAGTGTTGTAGTTGGAACAATTGATGAAGCGGGGATGGCTGTTACAGCGGAAAGAAAATTGGAGGTCGCTAAAAGGTCTTTTCAGCTTTTAACCGAAAAATATGGACTAAAGTCGAGTGACATCATTTTTGATCCTCTTGTATTTCCGATTGGCACGGGGGACCAGCAATACATCGGCTCTGCCAAGGCAACGATTGATGGGATCCGGTTAATCAAAGAGCACCTTCCTGAGTGCTTAACGATTTTAGGTATCAGTAATGTTTCCTTCGGATTACCTCCTGTTGGGCGTGAGGTTTTAAATTCTGCATTTTTATATCATTGCACCCAGGCAGGACTTGACTATGCCATTGTTAATACGGAAAAGCTTGAACGCTTTTCATCGATTTCTGCGGAAGAAGTTAGGCTCGCGGAGGAACTCCTTTTCCATACAACGGACAAGTCATTGGCGGCCTTTACTGATTTTTATCGCGGTAAAAAGAAAGAAGATGCTGCAGATAAAAAATTAGATTTACCACTAGCCGAACGGTTAGCCTTTTACATTTTGGAAGGTACGAAAGAGGGCTTGATCCCGGATTTGGAATTAGCTTTGGCTGAATACGAATCTCCGTTAGCCATTATTAATGGCCCGTTGATGGATGGGATGGCTGAGGTTGGACGACTCTTCAATGATAATCAATTGATAGTTGCAGAGGTTCTGCAAAGTGCTGAAGTCATGAAAGCAGCCGTGGCCTTTTTAGAAAAATATATGGAGGCCGAATATAGTGGTGCAAGTAAAGGGAAGATTCTTCTAGCTACGGTTAAGGGCGATGTTCATGATATCGGTAAAAATTTAGTCGATATTATTTTAAGTAATAACGGCTATCATGTAGTAGACCTTGGAATTAAGGTGGCCCCAAATGAATTGCTTCAAGCGATTAGGGATGAAAAGCCCGATATCATTGGTTTATCTGGGCTGCTAGTCAAATCGGCGCAACAAATGGTATTGACTGCCCAAGACTTAAAACAAGCGGGTGTTGATATTCCGATTCTTGTTGGCGGTGCCGCCTTATCCCGCCGTTTTACATCCAATAAAATTGCACCCGAATATAACGGACCAGTGCTCTATGCAAAAGATGCAATGAATGGTCTGGAACTGGTCAACCACCTTATGGATACGAATAAAAGAGATGTCCTTCTTGCGGATTTGAAGGAGAAACAAGAAAAGGCACAACAGCTTGCTGCAGCTACATTAAATATTCCAAGAACAGCGGCTGCTGTGATTGAAAAGCCTCCTGTAACTCGGGAACACCCGGTCTTTTTGCCAAAAGATTTGCATCGGCATATATTGAAGGACTATACGGTTTCTCATTTGGCGCCTTATGTGAATTTGCAAATGTTGTTGGGGCATCACCTTGGTCTTAAGGGGAAGGTTCATGATTTATTGAAGGAGAATGATGAAAAAGCGGTTCAGTTAAAAGAATTAGTCGACCGGCTGCTTTTAGAAGGTCAGCAAGAAGGTATCTTTAAACCAATGGGAGTCTATCAATTTTTCCCTGCCCAGTCGGAGGGGGATACTGTTTTGGTGTATGATCCACATGATCAGAGCAGTGTTATTGAACGCTTTACATTCCCGCGACAATCAAAGGGGCAAAAACTATGTTTATCGGATTATCTGAAATCAGTGGGTAGTGGCGAAATGGATTATGTTGGTTTGTTTGCTGTCACGGCCGGAAAAAGAGTACGTGAGCATGCAAGTTTGCTGAAGGAACAAGGTAAGTTTTTAGAAAGCCATGCCATCCAGGCATTGGCCTTAGAACTGGCAGAAGGCTTTGCTGAACGCATCCATCAGTTAATGAGGGATCAATGGGGAATTTCAGATCCAATCGACTTTACCATACAAGATCTATTTACAACCAAATACCAAGGTCAGCGATTCTCCTTCGGCTACCCAGCCTGTCCAGATCTCGAAGACCAAGCCAAATTATTTAATCTTCTGAGACCAGAGGAGATTGGAATCGAATTAACCGAAGGCTTCATGATGCAACCAGAAGCATCCGTCACCGCCATCGTCTTCTCCCATCCCGACGCCAGATATTTTAGCGTTCATTGAAACGGAGGGACGGTTCTGCTGTTTCAGCCTTGCTTTTGGAAACGGAGGGACGGTTCTGCTGTTTCAGCCTTGCTTTTGGAAACGGAGGGACGGTTCTGCTGTTTCAGTCTTGCTTTTGGAAACGGAGGTGGAAACGGAGGGACGGTTCTCCTGTTTCAGCATTACTTCTGAAACGCAAGAACCGTCCCCATGTTTCACTTTAAGTCCACCACATGTCGCCAACGGAATCTTTTACGATTACGGGTTTTAGGGTTTGAATAGCTTTGGTGAATCCTTCATCAATGGACATGAGTCCGTCTTCGTGCTCGATGCTGATCACATAATCGTAACCGTAGAGTCGAAGCGTGCTTATGATATCGGCCCAAGCTTTTGAATCGTGACCGAATCCGACGGTCCGGAAATACCAAGAACGGTTTTGCATATCAGAGTATGGGGTCATATCGGTTAGGCCATTGCGATTCGTATTCGGCTGATCAATGATGGTATCCTTCGCGTGGAAATGGTGAATCGCTTTTTCACGGCCTAATATTTTTATAGATTCGACCGGATCAATGCCTTGCCACCACATATGGCTTGGATCCAGGTTGGCGCCGATTGCTGGGCCGCATGCTTCTCTTAAGCGCAGCAGGGTGGCTGGGGTATGTACAGAAAACCCGCCGTGTAATTCAAGTCCAATCTTTACATTAAGTTGTTCAGCAAACGCTGCTTTTTCCTTCCAATACGGAATGATTTTTTCTTCCCACTGCCATTTCAAAATTTCCTGGTATTCATTTGGCCACGGCGATACCGGCCAGTTTGGGTATTTCGCATTTTCATGATCCCCCGGACAGCCAGAAAATGTGTTGACGACATGAATCCCCAGTTTACTTGCGAGTTGAACGGTTTTTGTGAACACGGCATCCGCTTCCTCTGCAATTGGCTTTTGCGGGTGCAGTGGATTCCCGTGACAGCTTAAAGCGCTTACAATTAAGCCCCGGCTTGAGATTTTCTCCATGAATTCCTTCTGCTTTTGTTCATCCGCAAGCAGCTCATCCACCTTACAATGGGCATCTCCAGGATAACCGCCAGTACCCAATTCAACCGCTTCAATCCCTTTTGCCGCAACGTGATCAAGCATATCTTCTAAATTTTTATCCGAAAATAATACTGTAAATACCCCTAATTTCATGAAAATTCCTCCCTTGAGTATTTTTGTAATCCGTTACATACTATTATACATAAAACCAACCAAAATCAATATCTAAAATCCTTAATTAACTCATCCATCGTAAAATATTGACAAACAATTCAATAAAATTTACAATCGTAACTGTAATCGATTACAATTCAGTATACTTAAGAAACCATAAAATTTTTAGCACTGATGATTATTCTGCGCAGTTAAAATTTTTTAGGAATTAAGTATAAGTGCAGCTAGGTTATCGCCGGCGCCTTAAGGCTTGGTGCTAACCAAGTTTTCATTATCATATGATTGAAAGTGGGAACCATCATGGCGAATATTCAACAGGTAGCTCAAAAAGCAGGTGTTTCCGTTGCAACGGTTTCAAGGGTGTTGAATAACGCTCCTTCAGTAAGCCCAAAAACTAGACTAAAAGTTGAAAATGCAATTAAGGACCTTAATTATGAACCTAGTATGTTAGGGCGAAATCTTAGAAACTCTGAAAGTCGGCTTTTACTAGTGCTACTCCCTAGTATTTCAAATCCATTTTACACAGAAATTATAAATGGGATCCAAAATACGGCTATTGCGAACAGCTACAACATTCTTCTTTGCGAGACAGACTCCAACCCACAACGGGAAAACATTTACTTCAATATGGTGAAAAATAAATTGGCCGATGGTGTTATTTCGATGGATCCGACGGTCAATATGCAAAAGCTAAACGAATTGGCGGAGAATCATCCTGTGATCCTTTGCAGTGAGTATGAGGAAGGCGGCAGTATACCATACGTGACCATCGATAATGAATTAGCAGCCTATCAAGCTGTTAAGCATTTAATTAAATTAGGTCACGATAAAATAGCACTCATCAATTCTGACGAGAAATTCTTATATGCTAGACAACGCCGCAATGGATATGAAAGAGCGTTAAGAGAGTTTGAACTTCCGATCCGTAACGAATGGATTTATCATACGAAGGATTTAGACTTTCAAAATGGTGTTCAAGCCGTGAGAATGCTGCTTCAGCAAGAAGAGAAACCATCTGCTATTTTTGCTGTTTCTGATACATTAGCCATTGGAGCATTGAAGGGGATCAACGTGAGCGGTTTACATGTTCCCAATGATATAGCACTCGTAGGCTTTGATAATATTAGCTTTTCCAACATGACGAACCCTACGTTAACGACTATATCTCAGCCGATGTATAACATGGGATGTACGGCAGCCGAGATGCTCATCAGCAGTATTAAGGAAGAAAAAGTAGAAAGTATTGTGCTGGATCATGAATTACTAATTCGCGAGTCAACAATGGGGTAAGAAACGGAGGGACGGTTCTCGTGTTTCAAAATAGCCGTTCGAAACAAGGGGACGGTTCTCGCGTTTCAAAATGTCCATTCGAAACGGAGGGACGGTTCTCATGTTTCAAATAGAGGTTTCGATGAAACAGAAGAACCGTCCCTCTGTTTCACCGAGGGGGAGGTTATGATTTATGGGGTTTAAAGTGGGTATTATTGGGTGTGGTTCGATTACGAGATTTCGGCATGCGCCAGAGTATAAGGCGAATCCGCATGTGGAAGAGATCGTTTTTTACGACCGTAATGTAGAGAGAGCGAAAGAATTGGCGCGGGAATTTGGTGGACGTGTGGCGGAAACGGTGGAAGAGCTTTTGGCTGATCCGTCGATTGTAGCGATTAGTGATTGCTCCTCCAACGAGGCCCATCATATCAATACTTCTAAGGCGCTGTTAAGCGGCAAGCATGTTCTCAGTGAAAAGCCGCTAGCAATAAGCGTTCAATATGCCGAAGAAATTCTGGAAGCCCAGCGTAAATCAGGTAAGAAATTAATGGTTGATCACAACCAACGGTTTACGAAAGCTCATCAAAAAGCAAAGGAACTGATCGAAAAGAAGGAGCTTGGTGAGGTACTAACCTTTAAAACTTCTTTCGGTCACGAGGGTCCTGAAAGCTGGGGAGTAAACAAATCGAATTCTACCTGGTTTTTTAAAAAGGAACGCTCCCACTCTGGAGTAGCAGGCGACTTAGGGATTCATAAGATCGACTTAATCCATTACTTATTGGATGATGAAATTGAAGATGTTCATGCGTTTCATGGAGCGCTTGATAAAGTCGATGAAAATGGAAATCCGATTGAGGTTTGTGACAATGTTGTTTGTGCATTAAGGACAAAGAAAGGCCGGTTAGGAACAGCATCCTTCTCTTGGACCTATTACGGTGCCGAAGATAATTCAACGACGATCTACTGTCAAAAGGGGATTATCAAAATCTATCAGGATCCTGATGCTCAGCTAATTGTTGAAACAAAGGATGGGTCGGTTATTAAATACGAGCTAGAACCAATCCAAACCAATGATAACCAAACTAGTACAGGTGTCATTGATGCATTTATTGATTCCATTATCAATGATATGGAACCTCCTGTTACAGGCCAGCAAGCACTAGTATCTCTTAAAGTGATTGAAGAAATCCTGGGATCCGAATAACATGACAGCTCAAGGGGTCCGACCCATCGCTCAAGTAAATTAGGAAAAAAGTAATAAAAAATTTTCAAAATTGTTTGACGCAAGAATTTTTATCTTTTAAGATATTTGTAACGGATTACATACAATGATAAGGTGAAAATCCAATTGTTATTGTCGTGTTCAATTTTGTAAACACTTTCATATGTGTAATCAATTACATATTCGACAGGAGGGGTGGCATGATTAAACAGCTAGCGATCAATTCTAATACATATCATGGCTTTTCGCTGGAGGATGCTGTAAAAGGAGCAAGCGAAGCTGGATTCACGCAAATTGAATTGGCTGCAGTAAAAGATCATACGGCTCATGTTTTACCGGAAATGTCGCCGAAACAGCTTAATGAGATTAAGGCATTACTTCAGAAATACGGGATGAAATGTGTAGGAATTGGTGCGCATTGTAATGTAATGAAAGAAGAAGGAATTGCTAATTTAATTGCAAGCGTTGACTTAGCTGTCGAATTTGATTGTCAATATATCATCACCGCCACCGGAGATGCGCATAACGATTCGGATGTCATTGAAGATGAAAAAGTATTAGCTAGAAATCTGGAGCCCGTACTTGCAAAATGTGAAAAGTTAAATAAGAAGCTTGTAATCGAAACGCACGGAAATAATTATGCAACGGGCTTGTCATTAAAAATGCTGGCCAAATCACTAAATGACCGAGTCAAAATCAATTACGACACAGCTAATGTAATTTTTTACGGCAATGTTTTACCATATGATGACTTAGCAGCTTCCGCTGATTATGTGGAATTTATCCACTTGAAGGATAAGATCGGGGCTTATCATGAATGGAATTTCCCTGCAATAGGAGATGGAGATTTAGATTTCATAAAAATATTTGGAACTCTAAACAAAGCAAACTATAAGGGTCCAATTAGTGTGGAAATCGAATTTACTCCAGCAGGTCCCGCGGATCTTGAGGAAGTGAACCAGTCAGTGAAAAGGTCTTTCAACTATCTTTCGAGAATACTAGAGTAAGAGGGTTCGTCATGCAAACAATCGGGCTTGTTGGTCTAGGTTTTATAGGTAAAACACATTTTGAAGCGTATCGTCAAATTAAAAATGCTTATGTAGCTGCTATTTGTACCAGAAGTCCAGTGACTCACGAAGAAATCAGAGGCTTCGATGGTGCCTTTGTTTCAGACTATGATGATTTGCTGCGAAATCAGGACATAGACATCATTGATATTTGCCTGCCGACTTTTTTACATGAAGAGTATATTATCAAGGCGGCGAGAGCCGGAAAACATATCATTTGCGAAAAACCGTTGACTTTAACAGTAGAATCCGCAAATCAAATCATGGAAGAAGTTCATCAAAATGGTGTGAAATTATTTGTCGGACATGTGCTGCGTTTTTGGCCAGAATATCAGGTCATCAAATCTTATAGCAAGACCGACAAATTAAAAGATATTCATATCGTTCATGCCAAGCGGCTAGGTCAGGTGCCAAAATGGAGTGATTGGTTTTTGCACCCTGAAAAAAGCGGCGGTGCCTTGTTCGATCTTCATATACACGATATTGATTTCGTTTCTTATTTGCTGGGTGAGGCAGAATCGGTATATGCTGTCGGGAACAAAAACAAATTTGGTGCATGGGATCATGTCATGACGACACTTTCCTTTAAGAATAAAAGTAAAGCGTTTGTTGAAGCATCTCAGGCGATGCCAACGGGCTATCCCTTCACAATGTCTTTCAGAGCTCAAGCTGGCCATAGAACAGTGGATTTTCAAGTTGCAGCTGGTGAAAATATTGAGAATATCGGGGACAGCCATCATCAGTTTATGTACTACAGTAACGGACATAAGTCTTCAATCGATATAGATCAGTGTGATGCCTTTCAAAATGAACTTTCGTATTTTGTGAATTGCATCGAACATAACCAAGAAAACAGGGTTGTTCCATTAGAGGACGTACTTTATACGCTAAGGTTGCTAAAGGCAATCGAAGAATCCTTGGAAACAAGCAGAGAAGTACGGGTCAAATAACTTTATAACTTTTTAGCTGTAAATGAAAGCGCTTATATTAGCCGTGATTTTTTAGTAAGGTTTCAATTCAATTTTTTAATAAATTATTAGTTTTTAAAACTAAGGGGGTAATGTTAATGAAAAAGGCGTTAAAACTATTTATATTACTAGTATTGGTCATGATACCAGTTCTTAGTGCATGCGGTTCAGAACAAACAGGGGATTCTGGAAATGATTCAGGTGACAAGTATAAGATTGGTATTCTAGCACCAGCGGTTACACATGGCTGGGTTGCTGCGGTTGCTTACCATGCAGAAGCACGTGCCAAAGAATTATCTGACGAGATTGAGTACCAAATCCAAACAAGCAGTAATGCAGAAGAAATGACTTCTCAATTAGATGATTTAATGACATGGGGCGCAGATGCTATTGTCGCGTTTCCACAGTGGGAAGGGATGGAAGTACCGATTCAAAGAGCACTTGATGAAGGAATTGAAGTTGTAAACTTTGATATCGTCATTGACGCAGACGGTGTTTATCGCGTCGCTGGTGACAACTATGATATGGGTGTTCAAGGAGCAAACTATATTGTCGACAAGATTGGTACAGAAGGTAATGTTGTAATCCTAGAAGTTCCTTCTGCGGGATCTGTTTCTGAGTTAAGAAAGAATGGTTTTGTTGAAACTATCGAAGAAATTGCACCTGATATGAATCTTCTTACTTATGCTACACAGTTTACTCGTGAAGATGGATTGAAAGATTTTGCTGATATTTTAACAAGCAATCCGAAAATTGATGCTGTTTACTCTATGGACGATGAAACTTCCATCGGTGTCCTCCAAGCAATCAGTGAAGCTGGCAGAACAGATATTAAAGTGGTAACTGGCGGCGGCGGTATGCAGGAGTACTTTAACATGATGCCAGAAAACGAAGATATCTGGATTCAGTCCGCCCTTTACAGCCCAGCGATGGTTAAGGATGCTGTCGACGTTGCCCTTAAGGTTCTAAATGGTGAAGACGTTGAAATGGAAACGATTATTCCAACTACGATTGTAGACAGAGATAACTATCAAGACTTCCTTGACGAAGGTTCACCGTATTAATGGAAACGCAGGGACGGTTCTTGTGTTTCATAAAGTTAGAGGGGAAGCGAAAGTCTTAATTCCATAGAATACAAAACAAAAATAGTAGAGGGGTTATGGCACAGCTATAGCCTCTCTTTTAATCAAACGGAAACGAGGGGACGGTTCTCTTGTTTCACAAAAATGAAACAAGAGAACCGTCCCTCTGCTTCACATGGAGGTGATTGCATGATAATTGAGATGAAGGATATACGAAAGTCTTTTGGAAGTAATGATGTGCTGAAAGGTGTTTCGTTTACACTGAAGGGCGGCGAAATCTGTGCGTTGCTCGGTGAAAATGGGGCAGGGAAATCGACCTTAATGAACATACTGGGTGGAGTTCACCAAATGGATACTGGCTCAATTGTCGTGGATGGGAAACAAATGAATTTTAGCAATCCTGCGCAATCACTCGATGCGGGTATTGCGTTTATCCATCAGGAGCTGAATTTAATCAACGATTTGCCAATCTATGAAAATATGTTTCTAGGCAGAGAGCTTAAAACCAAAAGGGGAAGTCTGGACCTGGAAAAAATGTATCAAGAAACCGAAGACATGTTTAAACGAATGAATGTGGAATTGGATCCTAACACGATGGTGCGTGACCTTGATGCTTCCTACAAACAGATCGTTGAAATCTGCCGTGCGATGATGACGAATGCATCTATCATCATTATGGATGAGCCTACCACTTCCTTAACTGACCAGGAAATCGAACGGGTTTTTACTATGATGAAAACGTTGAGTGGCCATAATGTCGGTATTATTTTTATCTCTCACAAATTGAATGAGGTTATGCAGGTTTGTAATCGGTATGTGGTGCTGCGGGATGGAAACCTTGTGGCAGAAGGAAATGTTAGCGAAGTCACGACTCATGACCTTGCACGTTTTATGGTGGGCCATGATGTGAGATCCGAACCACTGTTAAGAGAAAAAAAGCTAGGCGACGAGATTTTACGCGTAGAAGGACTTACTTACAATCATATTTTTAGAGATATAAGCTTTTCTATTAAAGCGGGTGAAATTGTTGGAGTAACGGGGCTTCTTGGCGACGGCCGCAGCGAACTCTTTCAATCTATTTTTGGAGCAGATGAAGTTTCATCTGGAAAAATATTTTTAAACGGTAAAGAAGTCAAAATAAAAAGTACAACTCAGGCGATCAAGGAAGGCATTGCGTACCTTCCGCGAAATCGGAAAGAAAATGCGATTATCAAGGATATGAATATTATCGAAAACGCCTCGATTGTCACCTGGCCTAAGTTTTCACGACGAGGAATTATTAATGCCGGAAAGCATCGGGGGATTTTTGAAGAACAGCGAGGAGCATTGCGGTTAAAGATGGGAGAGCTTACAGACAGCATCACAAGTCTTTCCGGCGGAAACCAGCAAAAGGTTGTCCTGGCTAAATGGTTAGCAGCTGGTCCTAAACTGCTTATTTTAGATAACCCCACCCAAGGTGTGGATGTCGGAGCCAAAGAAGATATCTATGATATTATTTTAAAACTTGCGGAAGAAAACATTGCAGTCGTTGTCCTTTCCAGTGAAGCACAAGAAATCATCCGCGTATGCGACCGGGCGCTTGTCATGTATCACGGCGTCATTCAAGGAGAGGTTGCTGGAGAGGAAATGAATGAGCATACGATCATGAGACTTGCTACCGGTGGACAGCTGGTTTAAGGAAGGGAGAGGAACACCATTATGAAGCCGAATTTGGGTAATGCCCAGGTAAAAACAAAAAAAAGCGTTTTGGAATGGTTCAAATATAAATGGTCGAACGAACCATTGTTTAGTATCTTCATTGCACTGATCATTATGGTCATATTGCAGACATTGGTTTTGGGATTTGATTATGATTCATTCGGTGAATGGTTTCAGTCTTGGACCAACAACTGGATTAACATTTTGCGGAATAATGCTGGAATTGGGATTGTTGCGCTAGGGATGACCTTTGTCATTATGACAGGGGGTATCGATTTAGCCGTCGGTTCCACCTTAGTTATCACAGGTGCTTTTGCTATGTATCTTCTCGATACTGGGACTAAAGGGATCTTGGGAATGATGGGAATGACGGGCGTTCCAGCGATAGCACTTACGATCATTTTAGTTCTGCTATTGGGATATCTGTTAGGGTCACTGATCGGACTATCCATTACAAAAGGAAAAGTACCCCCATTTATTGCGACACTAGGGGCGATGATGATTTTCAGAAGTGTGACCCAGCACTTCACACAAGGTTATAATACGACAGTTCCAATGGAATTTTTACAGATTTCAAGTTTTAAAATTGGAAATTATATGATCATGCCTATTATCTATTGGGCAGTCATTGCTTATATTTTGTATTATGTATCAAAGCGAACGACTTTTGGAAGACAGATTATTGCGGTCGGTTCGAATGAAAGAGCGGCAAAGCTATCCGGCGTCAATGTGGAAAAGGTCAAGCTGCGTGTGTACGCGCTGATGGGACTGCTCGTTTCGATTGCAGCAATCATCCAAGTTTCCCGTATCGGTTCCATGGACTACTCCAACGCCGGAAGAGGCATGGAAATGGACGCCATCGCCGCAGCCGTTGTCGGCGGAACCAGCATGGCTGGCGGAAGAGGCTTCATCCTCGGAACCGTCTACGGCATGCTCATCATCGCCGTCATGAACAATCTCTTAAATCTATTCGGAGTACCGCCATTCTTAAGAGAAGCGTTTAAAGGAGTCATTGTGGTTGGAGCTGTGCTATTGCAGAAGAAAGAGAAGACTTCATAGTGATACAAGGGGACGGTTCTCTTGTTTCAGGATGGATGATGGAAGATCAGGTGTATGTAGCACCTGGTCTTTTTTCATATGTGAAACAGAGGGACGGTTCTTTTGTTTCATTTTTTTAGTAATGAGATCAGATAAAAAGGGCAAAGGGTTTTGCCAGGATTTCAAAAACATAAACAGCAAATTTATCGGACTACTGCAGTCAATTTGGATGTGAATGTTAGGTGTTTACAGGTATTAACGACACCAGTGCATTATTTTAACAACGAACCAATTACCGTACAAGATGTCTATTTTGATTGATTATTGATAAAAATAGCTGTGGTGATATAAATGATTGATTATATTATATTTTTCTTCTTGCTTTTTATAGCAGTGGTTTGCTATATCATTTATGAATTCTGTAGACTAGATGAACAAGCATATATTGATCCAGAACGTATCAAAATCGAATCCCCGATAGAGTCAAAGCTTTACAACACATTACTTTTTAATGGTTACTATGTTAGAACACAATATGTGGTACCACCTAAAAGATACAGAATTGATTTAGCGTTGCCCCATTATAAAATTGCTATAGAGTGTGATGGGAAAGACTATCATTCTTCACCAATTAGTAAAGCAAGGGACCGAAGAAAAACCGCTTACCTCAAGAAAAGAGGGTGGACTGTTCTAAGGTTCTCGGGAAGTATGATAAATAATAATATGAAAAAAGTTATCCGGCGAATAAATGAAGAGGTAGATAAGATATAGTGTTTAATGGATTAATTATGCTTCATTTAATAATTAACTTTATGCGTTTTTAAGTTTTATCAAACGTTCGTTAAATCCTATCGGTAACCCACATTTTCTCCTAAAGTATGTATATCCATGGCCAACGAGAAAAAGCCAGCTAGTAAGATACAGTTGGCTTTTCTATGCTACTTAATTAAACTTGCTATATTTCAGGCTTCTGCTCTTAATGATTTTGAAACAAGAGAACCGTCCCTCTGTTTCTTAATCAAACGTTTGTTTAAAATAGGAATGGAAAAACTTATACTTAAAGTAAAATCGCTGGAGGTTACGAATTTGTATAAGATCAATCAATCCCAGCTAGGGGATTATACGGTTTATGAATTAAATGACCAAGAAGTGTCATCACTAAAAGTGATTCCCGAGCGCGGGGGCATTATTGTTGGATTCCAAGTGGACGGGGAAGACATTCTTTATCTAAATGAAGAAACCCTGCTAAATCCTGAAGCCAATGTAAGAGGCGGGATCCCCATCCTGTTCCCAATCTGCGGTGCCCTTGAGAATGGCGAGTATACATATAAGGGCAAGACCTATCAAATGAAGAATCACGGATTTGCGAGAAACATGGCTTGGGAAGTGGTCGGAGAAAATACTGAAGGTAGAGCATCTATCACCCTTAAACTTTCAAGTAATGAAGTAACTAAAAAGGTTTATCCCTTTGATTTTGACGTCCTATTTACGTATCAACTAAAAGGAAGGGAATTAATCATCCTTCAGGAATACGTAAACCGTTCTGATGAACCGATGCCGATGTATGCCGGCTTTCATCCTTATTTTAAAACAAGTAAGAAATCAATAGTCTATGACCTGGAAGCAACTCAATATCTCGACTACAATGACATGGAAGTGAAGCCCTATCAGGAACTGGATCTAAGTACAGAAAAAGAAGCCTTTTTGATTTTGGATCCAAAAGGGAATGAGCTATCTTTTCCGTTAGAGGAAATCCAGAAAAAGGTAACTATGAAGTACGGAGAAGAATTCAACTACATTGTATTGTGGTCTGAAATTGGCAAAGACTTTCTCTGTGTCGAGCCTTGGATGGGGAAGATGGGAGATTTTAAGACTATGGAAAATATTCCGTTGGTGGAGCCGGGGGAATCGTTGGTGACTGTGGTGAGTATTTCGGTTGACTAGGCAAGCTTAGGGGTAAATTATCGTTACTCCATACAGGTCGCAGAGCAGCTGGAATTTTTCAAACTAAAACCCGAGACAATTAGTCCCGGGTCGTTCCTAAACTTTATAGTCCTGCTTAATACTTTCTTTGCCACTCATTGCATGAATTCCAAGCCTTTTTCTCAAAGTGGTTCTTGTAGCAAATTTGTTTTTCTTCAGGTTGATATTCATAGACATTTCTCATGCCTTTACGAGGTTTTACGTTTGCCCCGCCAGCGTAACCGTTCCAATGAAAGCACATGGCGCAAATTCTTGTATTAGGTGAGCAAACCTTCATGTTCGTTTCTCCCTCTATTATATTTCAATCGTTTTGTTACCCTCGATTAAATTCGTTAACTGCTGGATGTTAGCAAAAGGGCTAGAAGAAACAATTTTGCTTAATCCTTGCATACCCGTACTGATTAAATCCTTGTCTCCGTCTTTTAATCCCTTATCAATAATTTCGAAAGACTTATGAATAGCTGAACTTCTTTCATCAAAAATTCGATCAAATACTTTGTGATAGAGCTCGTATTTCTTCTCAATTTCTGATAAAAGTATCGTTTTTTGCGCTTCGATTTTCGCTAATTCGCGTTCAGTCATTTTCGATTCTTTGTAAGCATCCGTCAGCTTTTCAAAAAAATCTAATACATCCGCTGCCGGCAGAATTTCCGAGACCTCATTTAATTTTTCTAAAACTTTACCAGAATCTTTCTTTGAAAATAATTTATCAAACATCAGTAGCAGCTCCTATTCTTCGAAGACTTTTGTGTCAATTAACATCGCAAAATCACTGGCAATCCCGCCAATGTATGCGATCTGCCGGTAGTCTTTTTTTGAAAAGTAATTACCTCTAAAAACATTTTTTCTAACCCATTTAACAAATCTTGATAGGACGGGTACTTTATAAATTTCTTTATATACTTTTTGAAACTCTAGATCGAAAACTTGAGTTAATTTTTCCAATGAAACGATTAGTTCTTCGGATCGTTTTTCTATCAAATCTAATTTTAGCAGATTTTCTCGAATTTGATCCAAGACCTTAACAACTTTAACCATATCCTTTTCAATCTCATTTATTTTTTTATTGGCTTGTACATGAGAAAAAATCCCGGTCAAAGCAAGAGCGGGGATCACGACCAATCCGCCGATTACAGCAGATCCTGCTGCCATGCCACCGCCGCCAACAGCAGTTGCTCCGCCACCAAACCATGCCAGCGTTGCGTTCGTAGCGGCTGCACCTGATAGCCCTGCGATAGCGGTTCCAGTTGAAGCTGTTCCAAATGTGGAAACAAGGGCCCATGCCCCGACAGCTGTTCCGGCTCCAGAAGAGATTCCTTTTGTTGCATTCATTGCCATTTCGCCAGCCGAGATAGTAGAATCGATTTGATCAAAATTGATAGATTCTATTTCATTGCCAAGACTTTTAAAAGCAAACTCCCTGTCTTTCCCTTTTAAATTATTGGAGATCTTACTGATTTTTTTAAGGGATTTTACGGATTGTATTTTTATTTCGATTACCTTTTCTAAGGTTTGATTGACCGTACCCCTTTTACTTTCCATTTCTTGATAGAGTGATTGATACTCATATTGTAAGTCTTCAAACTCTTCGATTTTCCTTTCAATTCTCCCAGCTGCCCCGAAAGTAATTATGTTTTTAATTAAACTCATTGTGTCTCCTTAAGTGAAATCTATCATTATTAGGACTTTTATCCCTATTATAATAGAGTGTGGTTAATATTGGTACTATTGGAAAGGATTTTTCAAAATGAAAATAGGCATGCAAAAGGACACGTCCACCTTAAAAAAGGGAACGTGTCCTATTAATTTTTAAAATCATCAGAAGAGCGGAGCCAAGAATAGATCCTCCTCCTGCTCCAACAATCGTACCAATTGTACTAGAATGCTATCCGACTAGAAGTAAAAGGGAATGGAACCATTGTAGATCAAAACGGAAAATTACCGACTGAAAATGAATTAGCTGAAACCTTTCAAGTAAGTCGTGTAACTGTTAGATCGGAAAAGAGGGAGCGGGACCTTTCTCAAAAGTAATAATTCGGAAAACTGGGTCGGGGAACTAATGGGTTTCTCTGAATCATTCGAAGCTGCCGGTGTTCAACATGGGACAAAAGTACTGTATAAAGGACGCAATCATAATCCTGAGGAAAAAATAAAAGCACAGTTAAAAACAGGTGAAGTTTGGGAGCTTAAGCGTCTTCCATTTGCCGATGGGAACCTATTGACATCGAACATTCCTATTTTCCAATCGAAATCGGAATCGAGATTAGTAAACAAAAAGATCTCAATCAAATATTGACCTATCGATTCATTGAGCAAGAGCTAAACATCAATTTACACGAAGCCAAGCAAATTGTAAGTGCGGTAAATGCTAGCCGTGATGAAGCAAGAACTCTAAATATCCCCATTGGTGACGCACTTCTTTATACGGAAAGTCTATCCCTTTCAACTATAGGTGAACCCGTAGAATATTTGCAATCTGTATATCGTTCAGACTACTTCCTTAACTCGAATTCATAACCTGCGAGATTTCTAAATCGACTGCACACTGGGCAGTCGTTCTGTTTTTTCAGCCCATAAAAAGTTGTATCTTAAAAATTAAAGTAAAAAGTAGGAAAGGAAATAGTCAAAACATTAAAAAAATTATTGCATTAATTATCAAATGTGCTAATAATAGATGTAACAATAAAGTTTTTACACCCTATCTTCTAAAACAAGAAGTATTAACTTCTAACCTCTCAGTTTTTACAAACTCTCAAAAAGCTCCAAGACCATACTCTAATAAAACTCTGACTTACCATCCTATTTCAAACACACATCATAATTGTCTTACGTCCAAGAGGATCGCA
This sequence comes from Bacillus oleivorans, assembly GCF_900207585.1. GTDB lineage: Bacteria > Bacillota > Bacilli > Bacillales > JC228 > Bacillus_BF > Bacillus_BF oleivorans. Next base: position 529,319 of record NZ_OAOP01000001.1, read on the forward strand.
TAACGAATATGTGCAGCTCTAGCATATGTTTTATTTAATGATTCGAATTCAGAAATTCTCGAAATACAGGTTTCCCCCTCTAAAATTTATCTTAAAAGTGAGGTTGATATTTTATGTATGCCGATCTTAACGGTACTAGAATTTTCTTTGAAGTGGACGGAACCGGCTGGAAAAAAGAAGGAGATAAATTGGTTGATAAACCTGTGTGTTTTGTATTGCATGGTGGCCCTGGCGGTACACATTTAGGCTTTCGTCCCCATTTCAGCCAATTAAATGAAACGCTTCAGCTGGTATATATAGATAACCGGGGCAGCGGCTTTTCTGATCGAGGTCCACAAAAATCCTACACTCTAGAAAATAATGTGGAAGACGTAGAAGCACTGAGAAAATACTTAGGTTTTAAAAAAATCTATTTACTGGGGCACTCTTATGGCGGAATGGTAGCGATGAGTTACGCCTTAAAGTATCAGGACAATCTCGATGGATTGCTTTTGCTGACTACATCTCCAAGCTCTAGTTTTTTGGAAAAAGCAAAAGCTTTTGTTGAAAAGAATGGTACTGAGGAGCAAAAAGAAATGGCAAATGTTTTATGGAATGGAGCGTTCCAATCCTTAGATCATGTAGCGAAATACTACCAGGTAATGGGTCCGCTTTATTCTAAAAAACAGTCAGATGTCGATACACCGCAAGCTGCTGTTTTAGGGCATAGATCATATGAGGCTTTAAATGAAGGGTTTGGAAATTTCCTCCGTTCTTTCGATATGAGAGATCAATTAGAAACTATATATGTTCCAACCTTGGTTATGGCGGGGAGATATGATTGGATCACCCCGGTTGAAGAATCTGAACAAATTGCTTCCCTTATTCCAAACAGCCGACTCGTTGTGTTTGAAAATAGCAGCCATAATGTTCACGTGGATGAAACGGAAACATTTTTTGAAACGGTTTTAACTTTTATTAATCATACAGGAGGTAAAAAGATGAGTAAGGTCGATTCATTGCCAGGGTTCGAAGAGGCAGCACAAAAACTTGTCGAAAAGTATCATATTCCTGGAACCTCAGTAGCTCTCGCAAAAGAGGGAGAAGTTATTTATCAGACATCATTTGGATTTCGAAATGTAGAGAATGCATATCCAATCAATGAAGATACCGTTTTTGGGATTGGATCCATCACAAAATCCTTCACCTGCGTAGCAATCATGCAGTTGCAGGAGCAAGGCAAACTACAGGTGCATGATCCCATTATTCAATATTTACCTGAATTTAGGCTGAAGGATTCTAGCACTGTAAAAGAATTGACCATCCATCATTTAATGACACATTCTGCTGGAATCCCTCCATTAAGTACCTTGTATTACGCTATGAGAAGAACCATGGAAATAGATCCTTCAGTCAAAGACTACAAAAGCCTATTAGTGGACGAGAAGGATAAAGATTATATCGATACGTATGAGCAACTAATGGATTTTATTGCAAATGAGGATGTAGAGCTGCTTGGAAAGCCGGGAAAACATTTCAGCTATTCAAATGATAGCTATGCCTTATTAGGATGCATCATCGAACGAGTGAGCGGAGAATCGTATGAACAATATGTATATGATCATATTTTAAAGCCATGCGGAATGAATCGGAGTTTCTTCACCATAGATGAGTATGGAGCAGATGGCAATGTATCAATGAGTTATGCCATTGAATCAGTTGATGACAGAAAGCGGGTGTATGAGGCCCCTATTTGGTGGGATGCTCCTGCTATGAGGGCTGCGGGGTTTTTAAAGTCAACAGCGAAAGATATGTTGAAATATGCAGAAATCTTTCGGAATGGCGGCGTAGTGAATGACAAGCGGATTTTAAATGAATCAAGTGTCAATGAAATGATGAAGCATCACATTAAGATTCAGCCTGGTAAATTTTATGGATATGGATTAATGATTACAGAAGATTATTTTGGAACCAAATTAATTGAGCATGGCGGGAATTTAAAGGCCATTGCAGCACAAATGAGTATTTTGCCTGAGGAAGGAATCACAGGAGTCATACTTACTAACCTAGCGGGCGTTCCGGCATCAAGGATTCTGGAGCTGGCTTTCAATGATTTACAGGGGAGAGATCCAAATACGTCCCATATGGACTTAAAAGAAGTCGAGCTGCCTTTAGCCATTTTGGAGAAATATGCTGGGGATTATGTATCCAATGAAGGCACGAAAGTATCGATTGGAATCGAAAATGAAAAACTGACTTTTACTTATCAGGGAAATGTACATCCAATCAAGCCCGTTGGAGAGAATCTCTTCCTGGCTAAAGTAAATGATTTATTTGAATTGTTACAGATTCATAGAGACGAAAATGGCAATGCAGAGAGTATTACTTGTCATTATCGAAAATTCCCAAAGGTAAGCAGTAAACAATTGACAAAGGAAATCTAAAGAAATCGGGGGTATAGTGGCATGAGGATTTTAATTGGACAAATTGCACATGAAACAAACACGTTTTCCAACGTTAAAACAGATAAAAAGGCTTTTTCACTGTGGGGCTGGGATACTGGCGAAACAATCACCACAAAACATCACAGCGTCAGGAACTATCTCGGGGGGATGATTGCACAGGCCGAAGAATTAGGAATAGAGATCATCCCAACCTTTGCAACATTTGCTTATCCTTCAGGTGTGATAACAAAGGAAACGTATGAAGCCTTAAAACTAGAACTGTTAAATGGCATACAAAATGCTAAAGATTACGATGCAATATGTCTAGCCTTACACGGTGCAGGTGTAACGGAAACGACTGAAGATCTAGAGGGGGATCTGCTTAAAGAAATCCGGAAAATAGCAGGCTATGAAGTTCCTGTCGTCATCACACTTGATCTCCACGCTAATGTAACACAAACAATGGTGAGCGAGGCGGATGCCATTCTCGGAAATCATCTGTATCCTCATACTGATTCTTATGAAATTGGGATCGAGGCTGTAAATGTAGCACAAAAAATAGTTGAAAACGGGCTCAAACCAACCATGCATTTAATCAAGCTGCCTTTAGCAATTCCGACATCAACTACTAATCTATCACCAGCAAAGGATGTCAATGACCGTTGCTTTGAATGGGAAAAAAACAGCAGATTGATAGATTGTACGTTTTATCACGGGTTCCCATATACCAATATTTCCGATTTTGGTGTCAGTGTTTTAGCTACATCCCTTAATGACCCGGAGATCGCTAGAGATGCAGCTCAAGATGTAGCCTCTTATATCTGGGAGCAAAAAGAGGCTTTTTTCATAAAGCAGCCATCTCCAAAAGAAGCAATTGCTCAAGCGTTACAGCATCACGGACATCCGGTTGTGCTTAATGAAACCTCTGATAACCCCGGTGGAGGAACACCTGGTGATGGTACTTATCTTTTACGGGCATTAATAGAGGAAAAAGTTGAAAAAGCTTGCTTTGGCTTTATTTACGACCCAGAAGTAGTAGATATTGCTTTTCGTGCCGGGGTTGGAGCGAATATCGAGGTGGTGCTTGGAGGAAAAACGGATCAGCTGCATGGGGAGCCGATTCCACTGATAGCGTACGTGAAATGTTTAACTGACGGTAACTTTATTCAGTCTTCACCAATGGGTAAAGGCGGACAAGTTAATCTTGGCCGATCTGTACGTCTTCAATCTGGCGGTGTTGACATCATCGTTTGTTCCGTCAGATCGCAAACACTTGATGAACAAATCTTTTTGCTGCACGGAATAGATGTATCCGCCTATAAAATTGTTGCCTTAAAATCTAGTCAGCACTTTAGAGCTGGCTTTGAACCGATTAGTTCAAAGATTATTACGGTTGACTCTCCAGGATTAACTACTTTAGATTTTACTGCCTTCCAATATACAAATCTCAGAAAAAATATCTATCCTATAACGGAAGTATCACAAGAATCTATCAGAGTGATTACAGGTTAAGCAGCCTTAGGTTCAAAACAATATGGAGAATAGGAGAGTGAATTAAAATGAAGAAATATTATTTACATGTACTTTTTTTACTATTGGCTGTCTTCATCTTCACTGGATGCAAGCAATCAGGCAATACACAGCCGACAGATGGAGGCTCAGGACAACAGTCAGATGGCGGCACGATTGTTGTTACATCAGTCCGTGAACCCGATACGATTGATGTTCAAAGGACAACATGGGTCGATGATGCAAATGCTCATCTCTATGAACCTCTTGTTCGGTTTGATTTTGAAGGAAATATTGTTCCTGCATTAGCTGAGGATTATCAAGTTTCTGAGGATGGAAAAGTTATTTCCTTTACTTTAAAAGAAGGAGCTGCTTACCATACTGGTGAACCAGTTACAGCTGAAGCTGTTAAAAAATCGTTTGAACGTTTTCTCGAATCAGCTCCTACGAGTTATATGCTTGGTCCAGTTGAAGAGATAGTAGCTGAAGATGACCGAACAGTTGCATTTAAATTTAGTGAGCCGTTTGCTCCGTTCCTTAGTAATGCAACCGTTGCTTATTTAGCACCGTTAGATCCCACGGTTATTGATGAATACGGAGAAGATTTTGGAATGCATGCCAGCAGTACTGGCATTTTAAAACTATCAGAAATTAGCAGAGGCTCCTCTATTACATATGAAACCTTTGACGACTTTAATATTGGTCCGGATTACGCTCAAAATAAAGGAGCCGCGAATTTCGATAAAGTAGTTTTCCGATTTATTCCAGATGATGATACAAGATTATTAGAATTCAAAAGTGGAAATACACAAGTGATGCTTTCAGTCCCTCCAAACTATATAGCAGAATTGGAAAGCGATCCAAATACAGAATTAGCTAGATCTTTAGCCAATGGCCATGTATATCTTGGTTTTAATAATAAAAAAGAAAAATTCCAAGACATAAGAGTCAGAAAAGCAATCGCATTGGCCATTGATCGTACACCTATTGTGGATTTTGCTTTGGAAGGTGCAGCACAGCCAATCTTTGGGCCATTACCTCCAACTATTCCGGGCTATAACCAAGAGGTGGAAGATTATGCCGCTGAGATGTATGCACAGGATATAGAAGAGGCTAAAAGCTTGCTTGCTGAAGCAGGGTATGATGAGTCCAACCCATTACAAGTAGATCTGTGGGTAACGCAAGAGCCTGTCATGCAGCGTATTGCTCAAATTATTCAGAATCAGTTAAAAGAAGTGGGGGTTGAGATGAACATCTCTGTGCAGGAAGATGCAACTATTCGTGCTCAGTCACCTGAAGGGGTTCATGAAATGCTTTTATGGACATATGGCTGGTATGATGCTGACATTCTTCACTCCATGTTTGGAAGAGGTCTTTCAACACGAGTTCATTATCAAAATGATGAGTTAATTTCGATATTAGAAGAGGCACGTGTGACAATGGATCCTAAACAAAGAATGGAACTTTATAAAGAAGCGCAAATGATTCTAGTAGATGAATCTCCATGGGTGCCATTATTTGTTCGGGAAAATGTAGTAGCGTATCGGGATTTGGAAGGATTCAAGCTTCACCCGATAACTGGACAAATTATTTGGTCAGATGTCAAATTAAAATAGGATGCCTTAAAAAATAAGGAGATGGAAAGGTAATGAAGCCTTTCCAATCTTCTTTATTTTAAATTTTTTGGAATGTAAGGAAGTTACTCGTCATATGTCAATCATCTGATAGTTATATAGGGGGGATATACCTTGTATAAGTATTTACTTAAGCGTTTATTTACGATGCTTCTCACCTTATTTGGCGTTTCCATTCTTGTATTTTTGATGGTTCATTTTATTCCCGGTGATCCAGTCCTCACTATATTAGGAGAATTTGCGACTGAAGAGGCTATTCGAAATTTAGAAAGCTCGTTAGGACTTGATCAGCCACTTTATATACAATATTTAAACTTTATATTTAGTGCAATACAAGGTGATTTAGGAACCTCTTATCTTACTGGGATCCCTGTATTACATGAAATTATAAATCGCTTCCCAATTACCTTTCAATTATCAGTATACAGTTTACTGGTTGGATCAGTAGTAGGAATCGTTATGGGAACAGTAGCAGCCGTTAAACAAAACACCATATTTGATCGATTTGCTATGGTCATTTCGTTAATTGGAATTTCTGCACCAGGATTTTGGATCGCGTTATTTTTAATCTATATTTTTTCCTATCAATTAGGATTATTTCCGATATCAGGGTATGAAGGGGTGTATTCTTTAATTCTGCCATCCATTACATTAGGACTTGGGGCAGCAGGAAATATCGCCAGAATGGCACGTTCAAGCTTACTTGAAGTTATTAAACAGGATTATATGCGTACTGCAGAAGCTAAGGGGGCAAATGGTTTCCGTATGATATTAGGACACGGCCTGCAAAATGCTTTTATCCCAGTCATTACTGTAATTGGACTACAATTTGGCAGTCTCCTGGCAGGTGCCGTAGTAACTGAAACTGTTTTTGCCTTACCGGGTATTGGCAGCCTTGCGGTTGACGCCATTGCTACGAGAGATATGCCAACCATTCAGGGACTTGTATTGTTCATGGCATTTATGTTTATCCTTGTAAATCTATTAGTGGACATTATCTATAGTTTCATCGATCCAAGAATCAAGTACGAGTAGAAAGGAGGAAAGCTAATGAGTCAACTTGCAACAGACACGAAAACAAAAGAGTCGGTAATGGGTCCTGAAGAAATTGTTAAACGGAAGGCATACTGGGGAATGGTGTGGAAAAGATTGAGGGCAAACAAAGGAGCTTTATTAGGTGCAGGACTTCTACTTTTTTTTATCCTCATATCCTTGTTAGCTCCTATCCTAGCACCATATCCAATCGAGGAAATGATAATGGAAAATCGTTTTTTACCCCCTTCCAGTGAGCATTGGTTAGGAACGGATGAATTCGGAAGAGATATTTTATCCAGAATTATGCACGGTGGCCGTGTTTCACTAATGATGGGGCTTGTTGCTGTTTCCATTGCAGGAATTATTGGTGTCATTTTAGGTGTTGTTTCAGGGTACTATCGTAAACTAGATATATACATCATGCAAGTGATGGATATCTTACTAGCTTTTCCTTCCCTTTTATTGGCAATAGCCATTATAGCTGTACTCGGTGTAGGACTAACAAATGCAATGATCGCTGTCGCCATTTCTGTTATCCCGTCTTATGTAAGAGTAGTTCGGGGAGCAGTCTTGTCTATTCGAGAAAAAGAGTATGTTGAAGCAGTTCGAGCGTTAGGTATCAGTGATTTTAAAATTATATGCAAACATATTCTGCCAAACGTGATGTCGCCAGTTATTGTCTTATCTACTTTACAATTCGGTACAAGTATCCTTGCAGCTGCTTCACTCAGCTTTCTCGGTTTAGGTGCGCAGCCTCCTACTCCCGAATGGGGTGCCATGGCTTACGTAGGGAAATCATTTTTGCTTAGTGCCTGGTGGATGTCACTATTTCCGGGACTTGCGATTATGTTAGTGGTACTTGGGTTTAACTTATTAGGTGACGGACTTAGAGATGCACTTGATCCGAGAATAAAGTAATTTTCAAAAAGACTGTGGGGAGGTAACAGGATGACATCTGAAACTCAAATAGTAATGAATGCCGATACAGATAAATCAGGTATTTCCAGCAATCTTTTGGACGTACAAGATCTAACGATTAAATTTAATACTGAAGATAAAAAAATGGTTACAACCGTAAATAAACTAAGCTTCAGTCTTAATAAAGGAGAAACCGTAGCGCTTGTTGGTGAATCTGGCTGCGGAAAAAGTGTAACATCACTTTCAATCATGGGGCTAATTCCAAAGCATGCTGGAGTTGTTCAGGGGAGTATTAAATTAAATGGGAAAGAGCTAAATGGGCTGAAACCAAAGGAAATTAGAGAGATTCGCGGTAAAGATATCTCTATGATATTTCAAGAACCGATGACCTCCCTGAACCCTGTACATAAAATTGGGGACCAAATTGGTGAAGTGATGCAATTACACGAGAATGTTACCAAAACTGAAGCCAAGAAAAGGACTATTGAAATATTGAAAAAAGTGGGAATTCCCCGTCCGGAAAAAATAGTAAAGGAATTCCCGCACCAATTATCAGGCGGCATGAGGCAGAGAGTTATGATTGCCATGGCTATGGCATGTAATCCTAAACTATTAATTGCCGATGAACCAACCACAGCACTAGATGTAACGATTCAAGCCCAAATTCTGGATTTAATGAATGGGCTGAAAAAACAGTTTAATACTACGATCTTATTAATTACTCACGATTTAGGTGTAGTGGCAGAAATGGCCGACCGGGTAATGGTTATGTATTACGGCCAAATTGTAGAGGAAGCCGACGTTTATACACTATTTGCTGCACCAAAACATCCTTATACTCAAGGTCTGTTAAATTCAATCCCTAGTTTAGACGAAAAAAGAAACAGGCTTGACCCAATTGAAGGAAATGTGCCAAGTATCGGAGAAATTACAAAAGGCTGTCCTTTCAAAAATCGCTGTAAACATACACTAGATAGATGCTCTGTGGAGAATCCGCCTCTTTATTCGTTTGGGAATCAAACAGTAAGATGCTGGCTATATGAGGGGGAAGGGAAATGAGTACGAACTTACTTGAAGTGAAAAATATAAAAAAATATTTTCCAATTAATAATGGATTATTCAAAAGAAGTAAAAGTTTTGTGAAGGCAGTTGATGGAGTTTCTTTTACTTTGGAAATAGGGGATACACTTGGCTTAGTTGGAGAAAGCGGCTGCGGGAAATCAACTACTGGCCGTAGTATTCTTCGGTTAATCGAACCCACTAGCGGGTCTGTTAAGTACAAAGGTGAAGAAGTTACATCGATGTCTAAAAGTGAATTAAGAAAACTTCGAAAGAATATGCAAATCGTATTTCAGGACCCGTACGCATCCTTAAATCCAAGAATACAAATTGGTGCCATTTTAGAAGAGGCTCTTTCTACCCACAAAATTGGCCGGAACTCAAAAGAAAGGAAATCTATTGTTATCGACCTACTTCAAAAGGTGGGTCTTAATAAAAGTGCTGTGGACCGTTACCCACATGAATTTAGCGGCGGACAAAGACAGCGTATTGGAATTGCACGAGCAATCGCGGTTAATCCGTCACTAATTGTGGCAGATGAACCAGTTTCTGCACTGGATGTATCGATCCAGGCACAGATTTTAAATTTATTTCAGGATTTACAGGAACAAATGGGTTTAACCTATATCTTTATTGCCCATGACTTAAGCGTAGTTAAACATATTAGCAATAAGATTGGGGTGATGTATTTAGGAAGAATGGTAGAGTTTGCTTCAAAAGAACAGCTGTTTTCAAACCCATTACACCCCTATACACAAGCTTTGATGTCAGCTGTACCTATTCCAAACCCAACCGTTAAAAAAGAGAGAATTATTTTAAACGGGGATGTTCCAAATCCATCGAATCCTCCAACCGGCTGTACTTTTCACCCAAGATGTCAAGCATGCATGAATGTTTGTAAAGAAGTAACTCCAAAACCGATTGAAATCAGTCCAGGACACGTGGTTTCCTGTCATTTGTTTGATTCTAAAATGATATCTAATTAGAAATGTATGATAAGGAGAAATGAATGATTAAAATTAGACAGCAGATTAAAGAACAATACAATGATTTAACACAAAGCCTTAAAATTGCAGCAAACTTTATACTGGATAACCCAAAATTAGTAGCATTGTACCCAGCTAAAGAAATTGGAAGGCTATCAGAAACAAGTGAAACAACGGTCATACGATTGTGCTATGCACTAGGGTATTCCGGTTATTCTTCATTACAAGAGGAGATTCGAAAAACACTCCTTTTACCAGTTGAAGAACCGTTTCAAGCACTCAAAAAAGGAATAGAAATACAGGAAAATGTTATAAGTCATGTTGTAGAGCAGGACATCAAATTTATAAAAAAAACCTTTGAAGAAATAGAAGAAGGTCTGTTTCTAGACGCTGTCAAAAGTATGATTTCTGCCAAAAAAATTGTAATAGTCGGACTAAAAGGTTCTTATGGTGTGGCTAATTGGCTTGCTTATAGCTTAAACATTGTGAGAGGTAATACGATTTTATACAAAGGCGATATAGATGATGCCAACTATTTATTAACTGAGATGACTGAAGAATGGTTAATTATCGCGCTTTCGTTTCCAAGATATGTGGAACAGACGATCTCTTTCGTAAAAGCATCGAAGGAAAAAGGGGCTAAAATTCTATCAATTACAGATCATGAGCTTTCGCCAGTAGGGGTTTTATCCGATATCACTCTCAAAGTAATTACCCAAAATCCCACTGGATTAAAAGGTATGCCCGTAATCACTTCCGTACTAAACGCTCTAGTTTCTGGGGTTATGGTAATAGATAAGAAAAATGTAGTGGAACGCGTGGATAAATATAATCAGACGAGTGAGCATTATTTTACATTTCATCGTTTGGATTAAGTTTTTTAGGAATGATTTATAGATTAGTAGTGGGAGGAATTGGTATGAACAGTCAAATTAATAGTTTAAAAGATTTTGAGGCTTATGCTGAAAAATTAATCAATAATTATCAGATTCCTGGAGTAGCCATAGGATTAGCCCATCATGGGGTTCCTATTTATGAAAAAGGGTTCGGATATAGAAATATTGAGAAAAAGCTTCCCGTTGCGATGGACACTATTTTTGGAATAGCTTCAGTAACAAAATCTTTTACATGTGTCGCCATTATGCAGCTTCAGGAACAAGGCCAATTAAATGTTCATGACCCTGTTGTTAAGTATTTACCAGAATTCACTACTCGTTCAGATTATACGAATCAAATGACAATTGAACATTTTATGACTCATACTGCAGGACTGCCGCCGCTTCCTTCATTAATTTATGCCAAAAAAAGAAGTCTCGATGCTGATCCATCTGTAAAAGATTACCCTGGGTTACATATAAAAGAATATGATAGCCAGGGGCCTATTGATACCTATGAGCAATTAATGGAGTATATCGGAAAATTAGATTTTGAGCTTCTCGGAGAACCGGGAACCGAATTTAGTTATTCCAATGATGCATACGGGCTGTTAGGAGCCATTGTCGAACGTGTGAGCGGACTCTCATATGAAAGTTATGTGAAGCAATATATTCTGGAACCATCTGGTATGAAAAATACTTATTTTGATATTGAAGAAATCAAAGACTACGAAAATATTACTTCTCTTTATGCAGCTAAAAAACAGGAAAATGGCGAAACCTTCGTATATGAAGCACCTATTTGGTGGGAGTCACCGGCAATGAGGGGAGCCGGAGCTTTAAAGTCAACCGTTCATGATATGCTAAAATATGCTGAAATTTTTCGAAACAAAGGCAAAGTAGGAGAACATCAAATTCTAACATCTGAAAGTGTAGAAGAAATGATAAAACCTCGGATTCAATTTACACATGGAAGGTATTATGGATATGGGCTAATGATAACCCCAGATTTTCATGGAGTTACACTCGTGGAACACGGGGGAAATTTAAAAGGAGTTGCTTCGCAAGTTTGCATCATTCCTGAGAAAGGAATTACAGGAATGATTTTAACAAACCTTGCAGGTGTTCCAGCTCCAACTATCATGAGTGCTGCTTTAAATGACCTCGAGGGACGTTTAATTACTGTCTCACCTTTTACTTTTGAGGAAGTAGAGGCATCTCTGGAGCTATTAAGGGATTACGAAGGAATTTATCAGTCAATGGAAGGAATGGAATTAGAATTTACTGCGAATAACGGCAGCTTGGAAGTATCTGCACAAGGTACATCCTATCCAATTAAAAGTATGGGTTCGGATATGTTCGTGGCGAATGTGAGGGACCAGACCGAAGTAATCCGTTTTATAAGAAATGATCAAGGAAAAGTTGTACGTGTAGCCTATCATTTGAGGCAAGTTCCAAAAGTAGAGTAGAAGAACTGGGGCCTTTCCTCTGTACGCTCATGTTGATCTATGACAAGGAAAGCGAAGAAAATATTAATTCTTTGAGGGAGTGTGGCCGGATGAGTTTACAAAAGACGAATATGGGTTTACAGCAAATGCTGAACGAGATTGTACAAAGCAGTTCTGGGACCTACGGTGTGGCGGTGAAGCACTTGGACACGGGGGAGTTCGCTGGCGTTAATCAACATGAACGATTCCAATTGGCCAGTACGTTCAAGATTCCGATTTTAGTAACGCTCTTTCGTGATGTAAATTCCGATAAACTGGAATTGGAAGATATCGTTACCGTACAAGAAGAAGATATTGTGATAGGCTCCGGCGTGATTCAACATTTGCATCCTCGAGTGCAATTCACAATCAAGGATTTAGCGACACTGATGATTATTGTCAGCGATAACTTGGCTACCGATCTGATTTTAAAGCTCGTGGGTACAGAGAACGTAACATCTTATATGAAAGAGCTTGGTTTATCCAATACCTTTATTCATTTCAGTTGCCGGCAGTTACTTAATCTAAGTATCGGACTCGATTTAAATTCCTTCTTAAGTGCAGAGGAGGTACGATTTGTTAAGTGGGATTTCGATTATGAGAGCCTTATCTTTCAAGGTGATTCTCGCAATAACGTGTCAACGCCAGTTGAGATGGCTATGCTTGTAGAGAAAATCGCCAGAAAAGAAATCATTTCCGAGAAATCATGTGACGCTATGTTAGACATTTTGCTAAAACAGCAATTTAACAGCCGTCTCCCTTATTTGTTGCCTAGCAGAACGAAAGTGGCACATAAAACGGGAACAATCGGCAACGTGATCAACGATGTGGGCATAGTTTATTTACCTGAAGGTAATGGTGCCTTTTCGATTGCAGTTTTATCTAAAGAGAGTGTTTCCATGGAGGAAGGGGAACGTACCATCGGACGCATTGCCAAAGCTGCTTATGATTACTTTCTAAAAAGATAACGGAGTGAAACGGAGGGACGGTTCTTTTGTTTCATTCCAAATTCTGAAACGCAAGAACCGTCCCCATGTTTCACCGAATCGCCCCATGAGGCAATACAGCATGAACCCCCTTAACCCCATTAACAATCTGCGTGATTCTTAAATCCACGGCCACACTCGCTAATGCTGTGGCTTCTGTTTTATCTATACTATAAAAACTTTGCATGAGTTGAACCATTTGATCTAGAGCTACCGCAGTCGCCTCATTAAGGTCTTCGCTAAATCCAAATGTAATCCAGCCGGAAGGCGTCTTGGCTCTTGGCATGGTTAGCTGCATGTCTTCATGGACAATTAAGGTAATGTCAACGAAATCCATTGGACACTCAATTGCAGTCCCCGACACTTCTCCATCTCCTTGGAGAGCATGCCCATCTCCAATAGAGAAGAGAGCACCCTCAGCAGAAACAGGTAAAAATAAGCTGCTTCCTTTTACTAATTCTTTGCAGTCAATATTTCCGCCACAGTACCGGGGCGGTGCAGTAGGGTGGACACCAGGTTCTTTCGGAGCAACGCCCATAACTCCCATAAATGGTGAAAGGGTAACAGTAAATGCCCGGTCGCCAATTTTGCAGTTGCCCGTCATCTTTACGGAATCTAGTTCCCAGTCTAGTTGAACCCGTTTTTCTTTTACTAACCCAAGCTTTTCGTTCTGCCAGCTTTGCACGCCGCCAGCCCAGTTTTGCCCATACCAGCCTGGAACCAGATCATTTATTTTAACCTCAAGAACTGCACCGGGCTTCGCACCTCGAACAAAGATAGGTCCAATCAGCGGATGGCCTGGCCGCTCCTCTTTTTCTCTCGAACTATAAAAGACTCTTTCTTCTGGTTTTGAACTAGAATAGCCCCATTGGATATCTGTTGTTTTTAATTGAATTGAATCTCCTGAATCCACAGTTAATATCGGCTGATATTCTCTGCTAAAGCTGCCGTGCAGGTTATCATTATGTAATGAAAGCAATTGATGAATCAAGGTTTTCACTCCTGTAGGGTTGATAATTTATTTTATCATAAACTGTAGCGAGTCCTAGATGCATTCATTTGGTGAGGGCCAATCTCATAACTACATATAATTCCCATATTTTCAGTAAACTTCCTTCCCTTTATAATAGGTAAAAAGACACAATGAAGAGGGAAGAGATCCATGCACCAAACTAGTGAATTGGCCCAACATAGCAGTGAAACTAAAACCTGCCCACAATGCAAGAAACAGATGCCGGTAGCATCAGAGTACATAACCTGGTGTGAGTATTGTGATTATAATGTAAATCCGGCGATCCCCGAAGAAAGTACTCCGATTACACGGCTATACGAAAGGCTGGGTGAACGTTTAGGAACAGCGATTTCCACTATTTATACCTGGTTTGACCTCTTGTATCCTGAAAAAGCTACCAATGGTGAGAGAGAAGATGGGGTGTCACTGCTAGAGGTTCCAGCCTACTATTTTATGAAAGCCATCTCTTTCATCCCTTATAGCTTGATTTATTTGCTGACCTTCTTCCTTTATCGAAATAAGCAAGTGGCAGAGTTTAAGGCAGAATTGTTTGAAGCGGAAGTAACCGGAACACATACAGCCATGCGAACATTAGAAAAACTGCATTATGGGGATTTATTTGCCTACATTAGTAGAAAAGTAGCGTTAAATAAAGAAAAATTAAATCTGTTTACGGAACTAAGAAGCAGAGTAGCGAATCTCCCTGAAAGAGAACGAAAAAGACTAAAGCGGAAAACAGAACTCGAAAAGACGAGAATTGATACGACCCATCCGACCACTCGATTGAGAATGAATCTTTTAAAAGCCAAAACGGTACATCCGAAAATTAAATTGACAAGCTTAGAGGTAAGCGCCTTGCAAAAAGAACTCGAGAAATTGGAAGAACCAATCCAAGAAAAAATTATCGACGAAATCAAATATGAACTATATCAATGGTAGAACATGAAGAGCCTCTCTATTTTTATAGAGGGCTTTTTATTTTGTATATCGCTATTCTGTGCATTAATGCTTTAATTTGGCAGAGGACTGACACTAAATAAATTATTAAATTGCCCCCATTTTTGTTTATATTTTCTATTCAAATTATTCGAAATATTATATTGATTTGAAATTTTAATGGTGGTAGGATGAAACTTAAATATATTTCTAGATGTTTGATTTCTAGAATTTCAATTCTGGAAATATTCTACATTAGGGGATTGGGATCATTTATATATCAATAGGAGGAGTTAGATGATGGAGAAACTGTTGACTAAGTTAGATGAAGTGTACGATGAGATTGTTCAGATTCGGCGTTATCTACATCAATATCCAGAGCTTTCTTTTCAAGAAACCAAAACAGCAAATTATATTGCTGTTTATCATGAAAAGCTGGGGCATGAGGTTCGGACGGGTGTAGGCGGTAATGGAGTTGTAGCATATTTAAAAGGGGACAAGCCTGGTCCGACCGTAGCGCTTCGTGCTGATTTTGATGCTCTTCCGATTCAAGAGCAGACGGATGTTCCATTTAAGTCAGTAAATGATGGGGTCATGCATGCATGCGGTCACGATGGCCATACGGCTTCACTGCTCGGCTTAGCTAAAGTTTTAAATAGTATGAAGTCTGAGATCGAAGGGACAGTTGTTTTTATTCATCAGCATGCGGAAGAACTGCCGCCTGGGGGTGCCATTTCCATGATTGAGGATGGCTGTTTGGAAGGTGTGGATGTGATTTTTGGCACCCATTTGCAGGCCCAGCAGCCATTAGGTGAAATTGGCTACCGTGTTGGACCATTACAAGCAGCCCCAGACCGTTTTGATATTGTGATTCAAGGCAAAGGCGGGCATGGTGCTGCCCCGCATGAGACAAAGGATAGTATCGTGATTGGCGGGCAGTTAATCGGAAACCTGCAGCAAATTGTCAGCCGGAGAGTGGATCCGCTTGAATCTGCCGTTGTTTCTGTTTGTAACTTTGAAGCTAAGAATCCTTATAACGTTATTGCGGATACGGCAAAACTTACGGGAACGGTTCGGACTTTTAAGGAAGAGATTCGTCATTTTATAGAAAAAGAGATTGAGAGAGTTGTCAAAGGTACATGTCTCGTTTCGGACGCGAACTATGAATATACGTATACGCGCGGGTATCCTACAACGGTAAATCATAAAGAGGAGACGGAATTCGTTGCGGAACTGGCAAAGTCAGTGCCAGGTGTTGAGTCGGTAAGAGAAACCGAACCGATTATGGGCGGGGAAGACTTTTCTTATTATTTACAAAAAGTGAAGGGGACGTTTTTCTTTACAGGAGCAAGAAATCCTGAGTGGGAGACAGCTTACCCGCATCACCATCCGAAATTTGATCTCGATGAAAGGGCGCTCCTAATTGCTGCTAAAGTTTTGGGCGCAGCCACTTTGCAGTACATGAGAAATGGAGTGAAGGCGGAAGTGTCAGCTGAAGCATAAGGGAATACGAAAAAAGAGATTGGAGAGGAGCTGACAAATATGACAGCACAAGTACAGAGTTTATGGAAAGACTGGCGAGTTCATGCCTTAGTATTAGGGATTGTGTTAGTGACCGAAACCATCGGAATTCACCAAATTCCACTGGGGCCAGGTGTGATTTTATTATTGCCGATGCTTTACGCCGTCATTATAGGAGTGGGGTTATACTTTACACCGCTTGTCAAAGAAAAGCAGGCTAAAAATGCGGAATCCCTTGTGTTTTTATCAGTTACGCTGTTAGTTGCAAAGTTTGGTGTGCAGGCTGGACCTGCCCTGCCGCAGCTAATTGAAGCCGGGCCTGCTTTATTGCTTCAGGAAATTGGAAACCTTGGCACGATTTTTTTAGCCCTCCCAATAGCGGTTTTACTCGGAATTAAAAGAGAAAGTATTGGTATGACTCATTCGATTGGGCGCGAACCGAATGTCGCCTTAATTACGGATAAATATGGTTTTTCTTCGCCGGAAGGCCGCGGAGTCATGGCCATTTATATTTTTGGTACAGTTTTTGGAGCCATTTTTATGGGATTGGTGTCAGGATTTTTAGCCACTGTAACCCCGATTCATCCATTGTCCTTTGCGATGGCAACAGGAATTGGAAGCGGAAGTATGGCAGCCGCTGCATTAGGACCACTTGTTGCAGCCTATCCGGATATGGAAGCGAATTTAATTGCTTTTTCGGGGGCTAGTAACTTAGCGACATCAGTAACGGGATTATATGTAAGTATATTTGTGGCCTTGCCATTAACGGAAAAGCTTTACGAATTAATGACGAGAAGGAAGAATAAAAAAGCAGAGCCAGGTGCCAGTGTGGGGGTGAAGTAGATGTTAAAGAGCATTCAAGAATGGGTGATGGTGTTAGTCATTATTGGAGCAGTAGTGCTTATTGGGAACTGGATTGGCTATAATGTAGTTCCATTACAAGCGCTCCCGGGAATGGCCGTCTTAGCTCTTATATGTTTAGTTGGTTTAATCATTCATAAGTTACTTCCATTAAACATCCCAAGTGTAGCCTACATTGGACTTCTCGGGTTTATCTTGACAATACCAGGTATGCCAGGTCAGGAAAAAATTGTAGAATGGACAGCCCATGTTAACCTTCTTGCTATTGCAACACCCATTTTAGCTTACGCCGGTATTGCCATTGGCCGCTCCTGGTCTGACTTCTCGAAACTCGGCTGGAAAACCATCATTGTCGGTATGTGCGTCCTGCTTGGCACATTTCTCGGTTCCGCCATCATTGCAGAGGTCGTGTTAAGGATGCAGGGAATTATTTAAAATTCAGGTAAAAGCTGATTAATAACACTCTGTCACTACAATGTTAGTGGCGGGGTGTTTTTTTAGTTTAGCAAATTTCAACAGGTGCCTGTCATACCCCGAAATTTCTTGTTTTACAGGGATGTTTGACAAATTGGAAAAAACAGTCTATGTCGAAATTTCCGAAAATTGTAGAAAATGTGTCGAAGTTTCTGATATACTATCGAATAACGGAAGTTATAAGGAATATTTCCTTAATTGTTCGTCTTTTTATATTTACATAAAAAAGGAAGGGTGAGGTAGATGCCAAGTACTATTAAGGAGACTATCCAAGAGATTCTGGAGGATATCGTCGCCTTCCGCAGAGAGTTACACGAATATCCCGAGTTGAGCGGGGAAGAATATGAGACTTCAAAAAGAATCCAGCGAAAGTTAGATCAATATCACATTCCTTATGAAACAGGATTTGCTGGGACGGGTGTATTAGGAATTATTAAAGGCGGGAAGCCCGGAGGTACGGTTGCACTGAGAGCAGATATTGACGCACTTCCGATTATGGAGAAGACCAATTTGGAATTTACCTCTAAGCATTCAGGTAAAATGCATGCATGCGGTCATGATGTGCACACAGCTATGCTGCTAGGGGCAGGAGCTGTCCTTAATCATAGAAAAGAAGATCTAGAGGGTACGATTTTGCTAGTATTTCAGCCTGCTGAGGAAAATGCACCAACAGGCGGTGCCAAACAAATGATGGAAGATGGAGTTTTTCATAAATATAAACCTGACGCAATTCTGGCACAGCATGTTTGGCCGGATCTTCCAGTCGGACAGTTTGGAGTAATGCCTGGTCCCATGATGGGAAATTCAGATCGATTTAAAATTGTCGTCAAAGGTGCGAGCGGACACGCCAGTATGCCTCATCAAACGGTAGACGCGGTAGTAGTTGCGAATCAAGTCATTTCAGCCTTACAGACGATTGTCAGCCGAAACGTAGATCCAATGGATTCTGCTGTCCTTACAATTGGAAGAATCGAGGGAGGTTATCGATACAATGTGGTGGCTGATGAAGTGACTCTTGAAGGAACGGTTAGAACCTTTCGAGATGACACTAAAGAGATAGTAAAAGAAAGGCTGCACACGATTGTAAAAGGTGTAGTCGATGGCATGGGTGCTGACGCAGAAATTCAGTATTATAACGGTTACCCGGCTACAGTTAACACACCCGAGTGGGCGGATCTGGTCAAAGCGACAGCCCAGCGATTGTATGGCGAGTCTTCCGTTCCTCATTTACGTCCGTCAATGGGAGGCGAGGACTTTGCCCGGTTTTTACAAAAATACCCCGGCGCTTATTACTGGCTTGGAACCTCAATCGGGGAGGGACAAAAACCCTTGCATGACCCGTATTTTATCGTAAACGAAGATGCGATTCCGCTTGGGATTGAATTGATGGCACAGACAGCCACTGAGGGATTGAAGCAGATTCAAAAAAGAGCAGAGGTGAGTGAAGCATGGTTGAACGTCTAGAACATTTTATTCAGACAGTTAGTCCACATCTCTTAGAAAGACGGAGAGAGTTTCATCAATGGCCTGAGGTCGGCTGGACCGAATATGTGTCGACTTATAAAATTGGAACGATTTTAGAAAAACTAGGCTTCAAGCTAACGGTTGGAAAAGAGGCAATCACCTCTAAAGAGCGTTTAGGCGTTCCAGCAGAGTCAGAGATTGAGAAAAATGAACAGCAGGCTCGGCAAATGGGAGTTCCTGACGAGTGGATGGAGAAAATGGAGGGCGGCAACACGGGGTTAGTCGCCCAATTTGATACTGGAAAACCGGGCAAGCATGTTGCAATGCGATTTGATATTGATGCTCTTCCAATCAAAGAAGCAAAAGAAGCGGGTCATGCACCTTTTGCAATAGGATTTGTTTCAAAGCATGAAGGTTCAATGCATGCTTGTGGCCACGACGGCCATACGGTGATTGGACTTGGAGTAGCAGAATTTATTGTTACATTTCAGGAGGAGTTGTCAGGACGGTTTACCTTGTTATTTCAGCCTGCTGAAGAAGGCGGCCGCGGAGCCATTACGATGGTGGAACGGGGCTGGCTTAATGATGTGGACTTGTTTTTAAGCGGACATATTGGGATTCATTCTATACCAGTAGGTGAAATCGCAGCTACTTCAACGAATTTTTTAGCAACGACCAAACTGAATGTCATCTACCGGGGAAAGTCTGCTCATGCTGGTCTTGAACCAAACTGCGGAAGGAATGCGCTTTTGGCAGCTGCGGCTGCAAGCCTACATTTAAATGGAATAACCCGTCATGCTGAGGGTGCTACTAGAATTAATATTGGAAGATTAGAAGCAGGAAGTGGCCGCAATATTATCGCGGATTACGCGAGAATGGAAATTGAAACACGGGGACAGACAACAGCGCTTAATGAATACATGGTAGAGGAAGCGGTCCGAATCATTAAGGCTTCCGCAGATCTATATGGGGTCCAGGTTGAATCGGAAGTAGCGGGAACAGCAATTTCAGCTGATTGCAGCCAAGTGCTGATTCCAGTCATTGAAAAGGCCTGTGAATCTAGTAAATCGATTACCAAAGTGCACCAGTCCTTACCTTTAGGGGCTTCAGAAGATGTCTCATTCATGATCGATCGTGTCCAAAAAAATGGAGGACAAGCTACCTTTCTGCTATTTGGTTCACCTCTACCAGCTGGACACCATCACCCGCGTTTCGACTTCGATGAAAATGTTATCCCAGTCGCAGTCGAAACATTTTCCAGAATCCTGCTAGAAACAAAGTGAAACGGAGGGACGGTTCTTCTGTTTCAGTTTTACTGCTGAACCTGAAACGCAAGAACCGTCCCCTTGTTTCACCCCATTGAATACCGTTTGGGAGAGTGAATGGAATGAAGGATTGGCTTGAAGAGAATTTAAAGAGGTTGAATCTTGTTGAATCTATGGAGCAGCCGGGTGGTTTTACTAGATTGGGTTATACGAAGTCTGAGACGGAAGCGATTCGGGTGTTTGAGAAGGTCGCAACTGAATTAGGATTAACACTCCAATATGATACAGCGGGGAATGCGATTGCCAGATGGGGTGGCAGTATTCCTGATCTCCCAGCTGTTGCCGTCGGATCTCACCTAGATACGGTTGCATCTGGAGGAGGTTATGACGGAGTAGCAGGCGTTCTTTGCGGGCTGGGTGCAGTGAAATTTTTGCAGGACGCAGGATTTAAACCCACCTGTCCGATTGAGGTTATTTGCTTCCGGTCTGAGGAATCCTCCCGTTTCGGAATTTCCACGATAGGAAGTAAAGCAATGGCCGGGCTCTTAGATTTAGAGATTGGTAGTATCAAAGATTCTGAAGGAACAACCATTCAAGAGGCTGTTGAAAATATAGGGTTAGACTGGAGCCAGTTTCCCAAGGCGGAAAGGTCACGTCAGGAAATCAAGTCATTTGTTGAACTGCATATTGAACAAGGGACGATTCTTGAGGAAAGCGGGAAGGACTTTGGCGTAGTTCAAGGCATTGCTTGTCCAATTCGGTTAAAGGTTCAGACAGTAGGACAAGCGGGACATACCGGTACAACCCCTATGAATAGACGCAAAGACGCTTTAGTGGCTGTAGCTCCACTGATTTCATTTGTTTCGGAGACTGCCAGAGAATTGAGTGAAGCTGGTGAAGTTCCGGTTGTTGCAACCGTTGGTACGATTGAAGCAAAGCCGAACGTGATGACGGTAATTCCTGGTGTCGTGGAAGTAGGGATTGATATTCGAAGTGTGTCTGACTCCTTAAAAAATCAGGTAGCTGAAAGAATTCGCCATAAGTGTGAAGAGCTAGAAAAGCTGTTTCAGGTAAAATTTTCAGTCTCAACGCTTGTCCATAATCCTTCCGTTTTATTGGATCCAGGGGTGCAGAAAAAGTTAGCCAAAGCTTGCGAAGATGCTGGTTTTACTGGTATGAGGATGAATAGCGGAGCTGGCCATGATGTTATGAACATGGCAGCCAAATGGCCATCTGGACTTATTTTTATACCTTGTAAAGCTGGACTTAGCCACCACCCAGATGAATATGCCACTGTTGATGACTTAAAAATGGGAATGGAAATATTAGCAAGCTATTTACGGCAAGAGAGCGGGTGTAACGAGTGAAGATTCGAGTCGGAGTCGTAGGGCCTAAAGATTCTGTACAAAAGATGATAGAGGCCGGCAAGGATTTTCAAGAAATCGACCTGATTCCATTTACTTATGAAAAAACAGAAGAAACGGAAGCGATTATTAACAAAAATCGCGATCTGATACACCACTGGTTTTTTTCGGGACAGGCACCCTATTATTATGCTCTATCAAAAGAAATTATTTCGGAAGAGGAAGGGAGCTTTACACCCTTAAATGGATCTAGTCTGCTCGGAACGCTGCTGAAGGCGTTTATGAAGGAGGGTAAAATTTTAAACCGTCTTAGCCTTGATACGATTCAAGTTGAAGAAATTGAGAAGGTGAAGGAATCTTTCTCCCTCCATAATTTAACCATCTATACCAATCCGTACTATGGGTATATTCCTGCTTTAAAACTTATTGAGTTCCATAAAAACCTGTATGAAGCAGGACAGGTCGATGCGGCTATTACCTGTTTGAATTCTGTTTATACAGCTTTAACTGAAATGGGTATTCCAGCCTTTCGTGTCGTCCCATCTGAATTGGCAGTTCATCGGGCGTATAGCTTTATTAAAGAACGTGCCCAGACCAATCTGTTTCGGAAAGCGCAGCTAGTCATGCTTGGAGTCGAAGTTATTTTTCCTAGCCCATCTGCAGCGGATTATCCAATCTCTTTTAAACGAAAGCATCAGGTGCTTGAATTAAGGCGGGTCTTGCTTGATTTTGTTGAAGAAATTAATGGCTCAATTGTAGAAATAGGGGATGGTCTATTTTACATCTACTCGACTCGCGGAGAATTGGAGCTCTTAACGAAAAGCAAGTCCATCTTCTCTATTATTGAGGAGTGTAAGATCAATAGCCAGCTTTCGGTTCGAATAGGCATCGGTTATGGGTTGACTGTGCTAGAAGCAGAGGAACACGTCCGCATTTCCTTTGAACATGCCAGAGCAGAAAAATTACCGGTGGTGGTGATTACAAATGAAGATAAGGAGGTGAGGAAGCTACTAGATTTGGAGGAGCAGGTTATGTTCCAGATGAGAAGCAAGGGAGCCGAATGGGAACAACATTTCAAGGATGCCGAAATTAGTTCATCTCTTGCCGCTAAAATTCAATCTCTTTCGCACCATTATGAACAAACCGAACTGACCTCTCACGAATTGGCCCGATGGCTTAAAAGCACAGAGCGCAACGCCCGCAGAATTCTATGTGAACTGGAACGGATTGGCCTTGCCCAAGTCACAGGGGAAGAATCTTTCGGCCGCGGAAGACCGCGAAAAATCTACGAACTAAGGTTTTAGGCACCTTTTAGCAGGTGCCTGTCAATACCCGGATTTGGTTGAAAGCAACCCGACAGGTACCTGTCACCACCCGAAATTTATAGAAAACAAATCGCCAGTGAATCTGTCAAAAACCACTCGAATTTTCTTGTTTCATAAAAAATGTGTTCCTTGGATTGTACCTCGTACAGAGAGATTTATTTACTAATTGCAAAGGAGAGTGAAACGCATGTCTCAACCTCAAACAAACTTAAACCCTCAGAAAAAGCCAACCGCAATGGACCGTTTTTTAAACGGTATTGAGCGGGTTGGAAATAAGTTGCCTGATCCGTTTTTCATTTTTATCTATTTAGTAGCCTTTGTTATTCTTCTATCTTGGGCAGTCGGCAGTATGGGAGTTACGGTTGAACACCCGGGAACTGGTGAGGAACTTCCAATTAAAAGTTTAATTTCTGAAGAGGGGCTTGTTTACATTCTGTCCTCCATGTTAGATAACTTCACTGGATTTGCCCCACTAGGCCTCGTGTTAACAATGATGCTTGGGATTGGGTTAGCAGAAAAAGTTGGTTTATTAGAAACTGCTATTAAAAGATCCATTTTAAATGCTCCAAAATCGTTCGTTACTTATGCGGTTATTTTCATTGGGATCTTAGGAAACTTAGCCTCTGATGCATCATTTGTCTTAATACCGCCGTTAGCAGCAATGGTCTTCCATGCAGTTGGCCGCCACCCGCTTGCAGGGTTGGCAGCTGGTTTTGCCGGGGTTGGTTCAGGTTTTACAGCGAACCTCTTTGTCGCCGGGACGGATGCCCTTTTAGCAGGTATTTCAACAGAGGCAGCTAAAAACGCCGGACTAGGAGAAATTGTTGTAACACCTGTTGATAACTGGTATTTTATGATTGCATCTGTTTTCGTTCTCTCTATTGTAGGGGCGTTTATTACAGAAAAAATCATCGAGCCTCGCTTAGGCACATATAAAGGGAAAGCTGAAAAAGCACTTGAAGAAGCAAATCCCCTCGAAATGAAGGGTCTTCGAAACAGTGCGATTGCAGGAATCGTGTATCTCGGATTAGTTGCGCTTGCCTTATTTTGGCCAGACTCTCCACTCAGAAACGAAGATGGAGGGATTGTACCATCACCGTTTTTAGATAACATTATTCCGATTATTCTCTTTTTCTTTATTTCAGTGGGTGTAGCCTACGGGGTAACCGTCAAGAAAATTACGAGTACGAAGGACATTCCAAAATATATGTCCGAAGCGATCAAGGATATGTCTGGTTATATCGTCCTAATTTTCGCGGCTTCTCAATTTATTTCATACTTTAACTGGACAAACCTAGGAACATGGGTAGCTGTAAACGGAGCAGAATTCTTAACATCTATCAACATGACTGGTCTTCCGGTTGTCATCGGATTCTCGATTCTTGTGTCTATCTTGAACCTCATTATCTTTAGCGGATCGGCACTATGGGCATTATTAGCGCCGGTATTTATTCCAATGTTCATGCTGTTAGACTATCATCCGGCCTTCATTCAGGCCGCATACCGGATTGCTGAATCAACAACCAATGTTATAACACCACTGAATCCGTATATACTCATTGTCCTTGCCTTCATGCAAGAATATGACAAAAAAGCCGGTCTCGGAACATTAATTTCCCTAATGCTCCCGTACACCATTATATTCTTTGCCATTTGGCTAGTCCTGCTCATAGTCTTTGCATTACTAGGAATCCCATTCGGTCCTGGTATTGGAGTGTATTTACCCTAAACTTAATATGAAGATATGTAAAAATGGTGCCTGACCTCTCTGAGTGTTAAAACTTTATTGAAGAGGGGTGTCAGGCCCATTTTTTTGTATCTTCGAAAATCGACATCTCCATGTCACATCACGAATTTCCCAGGAAATTGTCGAATGCAGTCTTTATTTTAATTTCTGAAAGTATAAAGCGCTAGCCAAGTTTTCTTTATCTTTTGTGAAGAATATGTGAACGGTATTGTGTTTTTAGGGAAAAGGGAGTATATTCAAAGTGTAGAGAGATTGTGAATTAATTCACAAAAAAATCTACAAAGCTAGCTGGCTTATTAGGAAGTAATTAAAGAGCTTTTTTTAGATGTATTTGTGAAATATTTCACAAATAAAAAGAAAAACTAATACACTCATCACAAGGAGATGGGAAACATGAAATGGTTAAGAGGGCCAAAGTTGGCAGTTGTTTGGACAGTGTTGAGAGTTTGGTTGGGGATTCAATGGCTTCAAGCTGGGATAGGGAAATTACAAGGCTTTGATGCAGCAGGTTTCATACAAGGAGCGATTGGAAAGGCGACTGGTGATCATCCAGCCGTACAAGGATGGTACGCCACATTTTTAGAAGAGGCAGCACTCCCAAATGTCGAGTTATTCAATAATCTGATTCCGTGGGGTGAGATTTTAGTCGGAACCGGTTTGATTTTGGGAGCGGCAACGATACCAGCTCTGCTTGCTGGGGCCTTTATGAACCTAAACTTCTTGCTAGCCGGTACAGTAAGCACGAACCCAATTCTTTATACAGCTGCCATAATCTTACTTGCAGCTGGAGGAGCAGCCTATCTCTACGGTGTAGACCGATTTGCGATCCCATACATTAAGAAAATGCTTCACCATAACAATAAGCGGAAGGGTCCAAAACAAATCCCTGTGCAAGGACATTAAATATAGCTGCTAATCAAAAGACAATATATAAATAATGTTATATAGAATTTAAAAAGTAAATAGATATAGGCAAAATGAGCATCCAGTTATACTATAATAGGGTGCTCATTTTTTATGCATTGAATTATACTCAAAAGACCATTGCTTTACTTACCAACATTTGATTATATCTTTATTTAACCTTTGATTTTATACTAAAGTCAAAATAGAAGAGAAAGAGGAAAACTGCTGTGCTTGGACATATATTCTGGATGATTTATTTAAGTTTGCTTGGTACGGTAGCTATTGGCTACTTAATCAAAGGAAAATATAAAACGACTCTAGCAAAAATAGACTTTATCATTTCTATCATCACGTGGTTAGGATTATTTGGCTATGTGACGAACACACCCATGTTAACTCCGCTTTTCTGGAAAATTGTATTTTTTGGCGGTTTACTTTGGGATTTTATTTATGGTGTATTTTTCAACGATTATTATGGTGAAGAAATAGATAAAGATATTCCGGTTTTTGTTAAACATATCATAACAGTAATCATTATAGTAATCTTTGTTGGGCCACTATATTATGGCTTGTATCATTATGCTTTTTAAAAAAACAGTCAGCCAGTCTCCCTAGCGCGTTAATGTCTTAATGTGGTGGGGGACAGGCCTCATCCTTGGCCGGTCAAATCTCCTCTTATCGCAATTCAAGATTATTAGCGCTTCATACCGGAATACCAGACATTTTTAACGAAATGTCTGGTATTTTTTTAAAGGGTTGTTTTCGCAAAGATTGTTGCTACCTGAATATATTTTTTAAACTGTAGTGGAATGGAGCGGAAGACACTTGACTCCGGCGGGAAAAAGAGGAAAGGTCGAGACCCCGCAGGCAAAGCCGAGGAGGCTCGACTTCCTCCCCGGGGAATCTTGTGTCTGGAGCGAAATGGAACGGACATGTTTGCCTCCATTAAAATACAACAAAGTATGCGAAAACAGCCTTTTAAATACTACAGAGAGTTATAGCATCTTCCTTCTTTTCATAATCACATGAACCAAAGCAGCAAGCCAAAGGATCGCAAGTACTAAATAAGTGTAGACATATATTGTTGGTGAGGCATCGAATACTCCTAATAAAGTTCTGATATTCGTCATAATGATAATACCGCCAACCAAAGTCCCTAAAAGGTTAACAGGAATAATCTTGACTAACCAGGCAGCGATTGGAGCTGCTATTATTCCTCCAATCATTAAAGCCACAACCCATTGAAGATGAATCTGTTCCCAGCCTAAAGTTAATAAAAATCCAAGTGTAGAGGATACAGCAATGACAAACTCACTCGTATCGACGGAACCAATCACTTTTCTCGGTTCCATCTGGTTGCTGGTTAGTAAAACAGGTGTAGCGATCGGGCCCCAGCCGCCTCCTCCTACGGAATCAAAAAATCCGGCAATGAAGCCGAGAGGGACAAAGTGCTTCTTCCCCAGGATCTTCTTAGACTGCTGTTGAGATGGATGAAATTTTATAAACATAAAACGATAAATCACGTAGAACCCCAATATTAATAGAAAAAATGAAACATAAGGCTTGATGATATCACCTGGGATGCTGCCTAAAAAAAATGCCCCAATAAATGCACCGATTGAACCTGGTATGATTAACTTATAGACAACTTGTTTATCCGTATTTCCAAAGCGAATGTGTGATATTCCTGATGCAGCTGTTGTTACTACTTCTGCCATATGAACTGAGGCAGAGGCAATAGCTGGAGAAATTCCAAGTAAAAGTAATAAAGAAGTCGAAGTGACTCCATATGCCATTCCTAAGGATCCATCTATTAGCTGTGCTGCCAAGCCAATCAACGCCAGAATAATTAGCTGTCTCAAAAAAACACCCCATTTAAAATTTTCCTTGAATAGAATCATCAAATAGGAATATATCAATAGAATAAGAGTTTGGTAATTGTTGATTAATCTAATCAAGTTTCTAAAGTACAATATGAGTTGTCCAATAAAAGGGTTCAATCCAACGTAAAAAATCAATATTTGTCCGGATATAAGGGAGATGTTAAGGTATGAAAATATCTAGCCGGGGAGAATATGCCTTACGTGCACTGATCCTTTTAGGACGCAGTGAAGCTAGAGTGGTACCGATTGGGGAAATCTCTGAAAAGACATTGGTTTCTATTAATTATTTGGAGCAGCTGCTTTTACAGCTAAAAAGAAACGGATATGTTCATAGCAAAAGAGGGGTAAACGGAGGATACAAATTAAGCAGAAGCCCAGGTGAAATCATCATCGGGGAAGTCATTCGCAATTTAGAAGGACCCTTGGCACCTATGGGTTGTGTGAGTGTAACGGCTTACGAGAGTTGTCCATTAGAGGAAGGCTGTCTTTTAAAACCTTTATGGGCGCTTGTAAGAGATACGATTGCAGATTTATTAGACCATACAACATTGAAGGACTTACTGGACGGGAACTTACATACATTCTATAAACAAAGATAAACGCTTTTTTTAAGGCTGTTTTCGCAAGGATTGTTGCTACTTGAATATATTTTTGAACTGAAGTGGAATGGAGCGGAAGACACTTGAGTCCTCATAAAATGCTTCGCATTTTCTTCGTGCGATGCTTATGCTGCCGAAGCCTTCCTTGTCCTGCGGGAAGAAGAGGTGAGCCTCTAGACCCCGCAGGCAAAGCCGAGGAGGCTCGACTTCCTCCCCGGGGAATCTTGTGTCTGGAGCGAAATGGAACGGACATGTTTAACCACCATTAAGAAACAACAAACAATGCGAAAAAAGCCATTTTTAAAGTACTATTCATAACATAAAAAATAGCCAGACCCAATAATAAACAGGGGTCTGGCCACTCTATGCTTGTCCAATCTTTATCTATTTCCTTCCTCCAATCTCTGCTCAAGCCAGCCGTATAACTCCAAAAACCCATCAAGCGACAATTGAATCGTTTGCTTATCATGGTTTGGATCGGTCATTTCAAAGCAGATATTCTGATCATTTTCGGTATAGGTAACCGCAAAGTTTCTTTTTTCGCCATTAATGTCTTCTTCCCAGTTGCAAATATAGCTGGTAGACATTTTAATTTTGCTATCTCTAACTGGTTTTGGTACTTTGAACACGGGGGTTGGTTTTTCTTTTACTGGAACAGCAGCTGCTTGAACAGGAGAAGCTTTAACTTCCGTGAATGCCACTACGGATTGAGGTATTTCTTCAACTTTTTCCTCCGCCTCTGTGACAACAGCAGCTGCAGCTTCTTGATGTGAAACCTCCAACTCTTCTTTCACTTTTTCTAAGTCTTCAATCACTTCGTCGAGGCCTTCCTCTTGTTCTTCTGCTGCTTCAGCTGCAACTTCCTCAACTTCCTCCTCGTCCTCAAATTCCTCAACTTCATCCTTCTTCAAGTGCGGCATTGCATATTTTTTAATAATTTCATTCATATAATCTGGTTTGAAAGGCTTCATTAAGTATCCGACAGCACCAGCTTCGAGTGCATCCTGAATCATGTCTTTCTGATTGCTCGCTGAACATACAAGAATGACAGCATCCTTATCGATTTTGAAGATTTCTTTAATGGCGTCTAGCCCATTCATTTCAGGCATTGTCAGATCCATCATTACGACATCAGGCTTCAGTTCCTTGAACTTTTGCACAGCTTCCTTGCCATTAGCAGCCTCACCTGCAACAATATAACCCTGGTGCTTCAAAGAATCTGCTGCCATTTTCCTCATAAAACTCGTATCATCTACAATTAAAAACGAATAAGACATTTTCATTCCCCCATATTTCTATGTTTATTTTATTGATTGACTGCTTTTAAAACTTGGTCAACGGTTGTAATGCCTTCCCGGGCTTTGACTAACCCGTCATATATCATTGTTTTAAATGACTGTAATATCACGTATTGCTTAAATTCTTCAACTGGGCTCTTTTTCAAAATTAACTCGCGAAGTCCGTCGTCAATAATCAGAACCTCTTGAATTCCTATGTAGCCTTTATAACCTGAGTTATGACAGATCTTACAGCCTTCCCCGCGAACGACAGGGAGTTTGGAACCTTTATTAGCTGCTACAAACGTTCGAAAATTACCGAGCCGGGTCTTTTCTTTTTGACTGTCATAGTCTAACAGGTTGTACGCTTCAAATAGTTTGATTTCTGAATCAGTCGCCGGCGTACTTTGAGCACACCGTTCACAGATTCTCGGAACGATTCTATGACCGACGATACTGGAGAGGGAAGAGGCAATTAAGTAAGGTTCGATTCCCATATCCAATAACCGCTTAATGGTATGGATTGCATCTGTTCCGTGAATAGATCCGATGACTAATCGCCCTGATAAAGAAGTTCTGATTGCTGCTTCTGCCGTATTTCTATCAGGTATGTCATTTACCATAATGACATTCGGATCATGATTCATAACCGATCGGAGTCCATCCGCATATGAAAATCCATGTGCTTCGTTTATTTCTACCTGCATGACTCCATCTATTCTTCTTTTGACTAAGTTCTCAAGCGACACGATTTTTCTTTCGTCCTGTTTGAGTTCTTGTAAAAGCGAATAAGCTTGAGTAGTCTTGCCGCTTCCTGCTGGTCCAGCGATCAGGATTAATCCCTTCATCGGTTCTGTCGCTTGTTTCAACTTGCTTAAGTTTGAATCAGTCAGCCCTAGCTCGGTTAGACTTAGGTTAGCTGCGCTTTGTTGAACAAAGTGGAGGACAGCACTCTCACCATCAATCGTTGGAACTGTTGAAACCCGAATATGATATTCAACATTCTGTGCCTTTTTATGAAAAATCCCGGTTTGAGGGAGCTTTCTTTCTGTCGTATTCATATTTGAGAGGGTTTTGAGTCTGCCGATTACGGCTTCTTGCAGCTGTTTTGGGATCGTCTTTTGTTTTTCCAGTTTATGATTGATTTTGTAACGTACAACAAGGCCGTCTGATTGTGCATCGAGGTGGACCGCACTCGCATTTTGCTGGATCCCGTAATCGATAATTTCGGATAGTTCCTTAACTGAATCGAGGACACCATACTGACTGATGATGGCAGATTCTAGTTCACTTCGGGGGGCTAGACAGGGCAGGACCGTCATTCCCGTAGCACTTTGAATTTCTTTTATGGCCTCCTTATTTAACGGATCAGCCATGACTACCCTAAGCTTTCCATCCTTTTGTTCAATTGGAAGCACGCAATGTTTCCTTGCTGCCGATTCATGGATCAGATGCACGGTCGCTTTATCTGGAGACTTTTCATGTAAATCTATAACCGGGATGCCAAGCTGAAATTCTAACACTTCGACTAGTTGCCGTTCTGTAATCAAATGTTCTTCAATGAGAATCTCGCCAATTTTTTTGAACGTGTACTTTTGCTTTTGCAGTGCTTTTTCAAGCTGTTCTTCTGAAATCAGACCATTCATAATTAAAAGTTCACCGATTCGCATAGGACCTACCTCCTTGGAAAATAGTTTTTTTATAAAAATTAAAATGAAATTACTTTACATCAATGTCTGAAATGACAAAATTCCTCAAAGTTCTACAAAAAAAGGACATAAAAAGACAAGTGGTTTTGAGCGGCCCGACTATCATGCCAGCCATCATCGGCTAGTTTAGATTCGTAGCTTTGCGTCCCCGACTTTCGTACGAGTTTGCCCTTTATCATTCACTTGTCACGTATTTTGGAAGGATTTCTATTACTAGGAAAAAATACCCTAATACTATTTACTTAAATTATAATAGAAAGATTTAGTACTAAACATAGAGCGATATCACTAATTTAAAACTAGTTTAAAAGCACTATTATTCTAAAATTATACGTATTCTGACAATTCCCCTTAGGTCTTTGCTCATAAAGAATTTCCATATAATTAGTGAAACATAGGGACGGTTCTCTTGTTTCAAAAGTGGGTGAATCAGGGGGACGGTTCTCTTGTTTCAAAAGTGGGTGAATCAGGGGGACGGTTCTCTTGTTTCAAAAAGAAGTCAAAAAGCTGAAAGCTGAAAAGATGCTCATCGACGAAGTAACCAACAATTAACACTATTTGTTATAGAAATCTTAAAAATAAAACAATATTCCTTCAGTATTTCTGCTATAGTGTCAAAAAATATTGGAAATTCTAGATAAGGAGTGAATGAATAAGTAAATGGGGTCAGGAATCTAATGAAGAACGGGAACGTAAGTGAGAATAACCAAAAAGAGGTGTCCCCAATTTCCGCTAGAGATTGGGAAAAGCTTGCTAAAGAAATTTTAAATAAAGAAGTTTTTGATTATATCGCGAGAGGTTCTGGGGAAGAAGCTACGATGAAGGCCAATCAGGAAGCCTTTAATCAGTGGAAAATCGTTCCTCGTATTTTACGGGATGTTTCGAAGAGGGATACATCCATTTCTCTTTTTGGCTATAAAATGAAGTCTCCGATTTTGCTGGCACCTGTAGGGGTTCAGATCATTGCACACCCGGATGGGGAGCTTGCAACCGCACGTGCAGCCGCAAAAATGAGAATCCCCCTCATTACTAGCAGTGCCTCAACCTTTTCAATGGAAGAGATTGCTCAAGAGATGGGGGATAGCCCTCGCTGGTTCCAGCTATTCTTATCTAATCAAGATCGGATAACCAAGAGTATGGTAAAACGAGCAGAAGCCTCAGGATATACGGCAATCGTCGTTACGGTGGACATGCCAGTATTAGGTTTTAGAGAATGTGACATTACCCATGGATATTCCCCGATCGACGAGGGGAAGGGGATTGGCAATTATCTATCAGATCCCGCCTTTTGTAAGTTATTAGAGAAGTCACCTCAAGAAGATATGATGGCAGCCATTAAAAAACAAGGAGAACTGTTAGAGAATCCAACACTCAAATGGGAGGATGTCCGAAAACTCCGGAAATATACGAAACTGCCAATATTATTAAAAGGCATTGTTCACCCGGATGATGCAAAGCTGGCTATTCAATATAAGGCAGACGGAATAATCGTCTCGAATCACGGAGGCAGGCAATTAGACCATGCGATTGCTTCATTAGACGCACTAGAGCAGGTATGTCAGGTGGTTCAGGGGAAAATCCCTGTTCTGTTTGATAGCGGAATCCGAAGGGGAACCGATATTATTAAAGCGATAGCTCTCGGTGCCACAGCCGTCCTCATTGGCAGACCGTATATCTATGGTCTCGTTGCTGCCGGTGAGGAGGGAGTAATAAAAGTAATGAAGCAAATCCTGAAAGAACTTGATATTTCAATGGCGCTTGCTGGTTTAAGCTCTATGGCTGAAATAAACAAATCGATTCTGGTAAGAGGAAGTTAAAGAGTAAATTTTTGATATTCCTTTATGATTTAGCCAATTTTTTAAAAAAACACAGGTATCCCAATCGAACAAAAACAAGAAGAAGCCAAAACAATGTTCAGTGGCCGATATTATGTCATTAATCATATTAAACAGATATCGAGTAGCAGCCAGGAACCTCTAACTCACCCGATAGTTCAACGGGGAATATTGGTTTGCGAAGAATTAACGAACCTGCCCCCCAATGCATTAAAGTAGTGGGAGTCAAGTACTGGATTTTTCTTATTATATATATAAGAATTAGGTATTTTCATTTGGTTATATACTTTACCGGATATTTAAAGTCAGACCTTATTACCTCAATACTTCCTACTAACTCTACATCTGGATATTGAGATATATACTGCCAACTAGTACGAGTATCAAACTTAAATTTTCTTCTATCACTAATAATATAAACAAAACCCTTAGTTCTTTCTACACCATTTTGTCCATTTAATATTTCTAATTCTAATTTATTTCCTCGGTCTAATAAATATGGATAACCAAGGTTATCAGCATACGAGTTAGAAAAAATAGCTTTAAGAATAGCAATTCCTGCATGATTTGTAGCAAATGCGTATCCATTATTTAATTTTAATTTACTATGATGAGGTATATCGACTGTACTTCCATGCAAAAGTATTTCAAAATCAGATACTAGGTTGTTTAGTGTATGTTCTATATTAGTTATTTCGTAGTGTTCCCGGTCCTCAACAAGTAATCTTTCTCCAGATATAATTCTATCAAATAGTTCCATTTCAATAACCTCCCAATAGGTTTTTGATTATATGACAAGGGAGAGACCCTCTAAAAAATTTTTATTTAGTTGCTCGAACTAATTTAAAAGTTGTCCCAGAACATTTAGCACAAGGAGGAGCACGTTCACCCTTTACACAAGTAATCTCATTTCCGCAAGAAGTACATTTGTATATACCCGACTGTTGTACAATTGATCCAGTATTCATTTAATACCCTCTTTTCTCTTTCTCTATTTGATCTCTCCCACAAAATATTACGATATATGTGAGATATTAGTTTCATATTCTTTGATAAATATTTCATAATAAAGAAAATTATACCAATAAGAAAACTATACTTATCTTTTATCAAAAAAGATATTTTAACAAAACATTTACAAAACCCAGATTGTTCTGTTAATTGCCAGATGCTTAACTTATAATAAAAGGGCAATCCATATATATCCAGATTCAGCCTGATGCCTTTTTAGATTGCAAAAATTTAATACTGGAGGGAATGAAATGCGTACATACCTAAGAATAATCGAAAATTATTCGCGGCATTAGTCACAGCAGCTATGATGACTCCAGCAGTGGTATCAGTTTCTTATGCTGAGGAGGCTGTAAAATTTTCTGATGTGGCAGATGATTATTGGGCTGCAGCCGAGATTTACAGTTTAGTAGAACGAGACATTATTAATGGTTTTGTGGATGGAACGTTTAGACCGGAACAGCCTATTATAAGGGGGCAAGTTGCGATTCTATTAAAGGGTGCTTTAGGCCTGCCTGTTCCATCAGATTTGAAAGCTTTTAAAGATGTGAGTGAGCGTTCTGTGTTTGCTGAAGCAGTTGCAGCTGTAAAGCAAGCCGGTATTTTTTATGGATCCGAAGGAAAATTTGGAGTTGGTCAGGCAATCACTCATGAACAAATGGCATCCGTGCTTGTAAGAGCGTTTGATTTAAAATTCAATCCGAATGCAGAGGAGCTAACCGTCGAGAATGTTACTCCAGCTCATGAAAAGAATGTTGAAATATTAGCGCAAAACGGGATCATTACAAAGGAAGAACTAGATTCCTTTGAACCGAAGGCCTCAGTCAGCAGAGCCGAGTTTGCCGTATATCTTTACCGCACATTAGTCTTCGTTGAGGAAAAGGGTACATTTGAGCTTTCCATTATGCATACCAATGATACCCATGCACACTTAGATAAAGTGGCGAAGCGGGTAACGGCGGTAAACGAAATAAGGGCGAAGAAACCTGATGCGCTTTTACTTGATGCGGGTGACGTTTTTTCGGGTACCTTGTATTTTAATGAGTTTAAGGGATTGGCAGATTTACAGTTTATGAATCTCATGGGTTACGATGCCATGACATTCGGTAATCATGAATTTGATTTAGGCAGCCAGCCCGAAGGTCATAAAGGGCTTGCTGATTTTATAAAAGTG
The DNA here is from genome assembly GCF_900207585.1 of Bacillus oleivorans. GTDB lineage: Bacteria > Bacillota > Bacilli > Bacillales > JC228 > Bacillus_BF > Bacillus_BF oleivorans. Next base: position 564,594 of record NZ_OAOP01000001.1, read on the forward strand.
GCAGACTTCCCATTTGTCAGTGCGAATGTTGATTTTTCGGGAGATGCTTTATTTAATGAGATTTATCAGGGTGGAACCATTTCGAGTGCGCCGGAAAATGGTAACATATATGGCGGTATCATCAAAGAGGTTGATGGGGAGAAAGTTGGAATCTTTGGTTTAACTACTGAAGAAACGGTGAATCTTTCTAGTCCTGGTAAGGTTTCATTTGAAGATTATGCAGAAGCTGCTCAGGAAACCGTTGATGCGTTTGAGGCTCAAGGCGTAAATAAAATCATTGCCCTTACGCATATAGGTTTTGACGATAATCCAGCTGTCGACAACGATCTGCAGCTTGCTGAATTGGTTGATGGCATTGACATAATTGTCGGTGGTCACAGCCATACCGAATTAGCTGCGCCGTTTGTAGTAGGTAAAGATGAACAAGGCAGCAAAAAAGAGCCGACAATCATTGTTCAAGCTTATCAATACGGTGACTACCTCGGTACTCTTGATGTCGAGTTTGATGAAAACGGCGAGATTGTTGGCTATTTAGGAGAATTAATCGATGTCGGGGAAAAAGTGGCAGATCCTGATGCAGCTAAGCTGCTAGAAACCTATTCTGCTAAAATTAAAGAAGTGCAAAATTCTGAAACGGGTGCTGTAGCTGCAAAGGAATTGGCTAACCCTCGACTAGGCAATGGAGACCCAATCAGTGTCAGAAATAGCGAAACAGAACTAGGGAATTTGATTTCCGACGGAATGTTAGATAAAGCAAAAGAATTTAATCCGGATACAGTGATTGCGATGCAAAACGGAGGAGGCATCCGTGCGGCAATTGATAAGGGGCCGATTACATTAGGAGAAATTTTGACCGTTTTACCATATGGTAATACATTAGCAACGATGGAATTGACCGGTGCGGAAATTATTGCAGCGCTCGAGCATAGTGTGAGCAACGCGCCAAATGAAAGTGGCGGTTTCTTGCACGTGGCAGGTATGAAGTTCACATATGACAGCAGTAAGTCAGCAGGAGAAAGAGTTGTTTCAGTTCAAGTCGAAGAATCAGATGGCAGCTTCTCGCCGCTTGATGAAAGCAAAACATATGTCGTAGCAACAAACAATTTTACAGCTAAAGGCGGAGATGGCTTTGACGTCTTTGCGAAAGCCTATGAAGAGGGCCGTGTCACTGACTTAGGACTCGCCGATTGGGAGAATCTTCGCGATTATGTTGTGAAGATAGGTACGGTAGAACCTGTGATTGAAGACAGAATTGTAGATGTAGCCGGAAAGTAAGCTTGTGCTTATAAGTAAATAGAGTAAGAGGAAGACTTTAGGTTGCTAGAGTCTTCTTCTTTTTGTGTATGTCAGATTAGTAAAATGGGTGGTAGAATAAATATTAATACATCACTCGTTGAACAGCGGTTGTGAAAGGGGCAGCTATGAAAAAAATCATTCAGGATATTAGCCTTATATTATTAGGATCGTTGCTTTTTGCCATCGGGATCAGTTATTTTACAATTCCCAATATGTTGTCCGAGGGCGGGATTATCGGTATCACGGTGATTGTCCATTATCTCTTTGAGTGGTCTCCTGGGATTGTGAACCTTGTATTAAATGCCTCGCTTTTACTTGTGGGACTAAAATTTTTTGATAAAAGAACAATTATATATACATTGATAACGATTGCTGCTAGTTCTGGTTTCTTATACATAACGGAAGAATTCGGCAGACAGCTAACGGAGGATACACTGCTGGCGGCTATTTTTGCCGGATTACTGGTAGGTGCAGGGATAGGTTTGATTTTACGCGCTGGCGGCACATCAGGAGGAACAACGATCCTGGCGAGACTTGTAAACCAGCTGTGGGGCTGGAGTATGGGAACCGTCATTTTAGTAATGGATATTATTGTGGTAGCGGGCTCGGCTTTTATCATCGGTCTGGACAAGGCTATGTATACATTAATTGTAGTCTACATCGGAGCAAAGGCTATTGATTTTATTGTGGAGGGCCTTGATGAAAGAGTGGCGGTTATGATTGTTTCCGCTGAACCTGATCGGATTTTACAAACCCTAACCACGAAAATGTCAAGAGGCTTGACCGTATTAGAGGGCCGGGGAGGTTACTCCGGAGTTCAAAAAGATGTGCTTTACATTGTCATAAGCAAGCATGAGTTAGCCCAAGTTAAAAATATCATCAAAGGCATCGATCAATCCGCTTATGTAACGGTCCATGGCGTCCATGAAATGGCGGGGTAGGGCTGGCTGGAATCCGACAGGTGCCTGTTGCACCTCGAAACTTCTTGTTTCACAGAGATGTTTCACGCTCGGGGTGATTATAGGAGGGTTTCGTTTACGTAACGATGGAGGGGGAAAAGGTTTTGAAAAAATTGAGATTAGGCACTAGTGATTTGGAAGTAGGAGAGATTTCTTTAGGCTGTATGAGGATGAGTCAGCTTTCAAAAAAGGAGGCAGCCTATCTGATAGAAACAGCTTTGGAAGCGGGAATTGATTTATTCGATCATGCAGATATTTATGGCCGTGGAAAATCAGAAGAAATTTTTGCCGAAGCAATTGAAATGGATCCCTCGGTTCGGGATAAAATGATAATTCAAACAAAATGCGGGATTCGCCAGGGTTATTTTGATTTTTCGAAAGAACATATTCTTGATTCCGTAGAAGGCAGTCTGAAGCAGATATTTTGCTGCTTCATCGTCCGGATACATTAATGGAACCCGAGGAAGTAGCGGAGGCTTTTTCAAAGCTAAAGCAAAGCGGGAAAGTCCGTTACTTTGGCGTTAGTAATCAGAATCCGATGCAGATAGAGCTATTAAAAAAGTATTTGCATGAAGATTTAATTATCAATCAGCTTCAATTAAGTTTAATGCATACGCCAATGATCGATGCCGGCTTCAACGTGAACATGCTTCATGATCGCGCAGTCGTTCGCGATAATGGTGTTCTCGAATACAGCCGCTTGAATAATATCACCATTCAAGCCTGGTCTCCATTCCAACATGGGATGTTTAAAGGGGTTTTTATTGGGAATGAGCAATTTCCGGAACTAAATGATAAACTAAATGAACTTGCAGAAGCAAAGGGTGTAACAGCTTCCGCTATTGCCATCGCATGGATTCTGCGTCATCCAGCTAAAATCCAGCCAATTGTCGGCACAATGAACGCGCAGAGATTATTAGAAATTGTGAAAGCATCAAATATAGAGTTGTCGAGAAAAGAGTGGTACGAGCTTTATCGTGCAGCGGGGAATGAGCTGCCTTAATGGCGCCTGTTCCGAATTCTGGCGGTGCCTGGAACGCCACGGATTTTTTCACACACTAAAGGTAGGGAAGCCGTCGTAATTCTACGGGCTTTTCTGCCTTTATTTTTTTTGCATAAAAGGACGATAATTTAAAGTAAAAGGTGAACGTTTATTGTTTTGCATTCCTTATTGTTCGTAATTTTACTTAAATACCTTGCTATTTACTATCCTTATACCCTATGATTATAGTAAAAGACGATTTAGGAGGCTTTCGCCATGTATGGAGCACCGAATAAGAAGCACGCGAAAAAACTGTTACTTTTAGGGTCAGGAGAGTTAGGGAAGGAACTGATTATTGAAGCGCAGAGATTAGGTGTTGAAACGATTGCGGTTGATCGTTATGAAGGTGCGCCAGCGATGCAGGTCGCTCACCGATTTCATGTGATAGATATGCTCGATGAGGGACAGCTTCGATCCGTTATTGAAGCGGAAAATCCAGATATGATTGTGCCTGAGATTGAGGCGATTGCCACTGCCGCTTTAGTTGAACTAGAACAAGAGGGATATAACGTCATCCCCACTGCTTATGCGGCTCAGCTAACGATGGATCGGGAAGGAATCAGACGGCTGGCAAGTGAGAAGCTGGGACTTCCGACCGCAAAATATGAGTTTGCCAATTCGCTAGAAGAACTAAAAGAAGCAGTTCGGTTAATAGGGCTTCCTTGTGTTATTAAACCAATCATGAGCTCTTCTGGTAAAGGGCAAATGATTTGCAGAACGGAAGCTGACATTGAAAACTCCTGGAACGCCGCTATTAGCGGGGGACGAGCAAAGAGTGCTAGAGTCATTGTAGAGGAATTCATTAAATTTGATTCGGAGATTACACTCTTGACGGTTCGCTCGGTTTCGGGAACGATTTGTTGCCCTCCAATCGGCCATATACAACAAGATGGGGATTATATTCAATCCTGGCAGCCGCATGATATGACACCAGAGCAGATAAGGGAAGCTGAAGACATTGCGAAAAAGATTACGGATGAGCTTGGTGGCTGCGGACTTTTTGGTGTAGAGCTTTTTATTGCCCCTGATCGCATTTATTTTAGCGAAGTTTCGCCAAGACCGCACGATACGGGAATGGTTACATTGGTAACCCAAGACCAATCTGAATTTGCCCTGCATGCCCGTGCAGTTCTAGGGTTTCCGATTACAGGTGTAGAATTAGTGTCGCCAGGAGCTAGCCGTGCCATCAAAGCTAAAATCGAAAGTGATGATTACCAAATATCCGGAATCGAGCAAGCATTATCCGTTCCCAACACACAAATCCGGATCTTTGGAAAACCGAAAACAACTGTCGGCCGCCGCATGGCCGTTGTTCTCAGCAGAGGAGAAAACGTCGACGCTGCTCTTAAACTTGCAGCAGAAGCGGGTTCAAAAATAAATATTAAGTAAACACTCGGGGCGTAACAGGCACGCCCCGGGTTTTCTTGTTTCACAGACCATGTTTCACGGGAACAACTAGGTAGTCTGCACTCTTTTTTATTTATTGGACTAGTTCATATTTACCTTATTACGTAATGGAATTGATTTTCGGTTTTTACCGTCCTATAATATAAAACATGTTAAGCCATGTTCGTATATAAAAGAGTAAAGGGCAAACTCTCCGAAAGGTTAGGACGCAAAGCTGAGGGTCTAAGGTTAAATAACTATGATCGCCTGGCTGCCAAAATAAGGTAAGTTTAATTTCTATCTTTTTGGCTATTCTGTATCGTTATGGAGTAGTTTTTTTTTGCTCAAAAAGAAAGGAAGTTAGTAAAAAGGGAATGACTAGTATATCTTTGTTGAAAGAGCCATGCCTTAAAAGGTCTTGGCTCATCAGTATTTTAGAAAAACATTTCTCAGGCTATTCAATTTCAGCTTATAGTTCGACAAAAGAAAAGGAACTTTATAAAAATGTAGCAGATTTGATTATCGTTGACTTGGATACAGATGTGGACCATTTTCAACTTGTCGATTTCTATCAACGGAACGATAAAAAAATAATAGTGGAAACCTCTAATGTTAATCATGTCGACTTATTGGAATGGTTTAAAAAAGGACTGAATGGCTATTTTTATAAGGATATGGAAGTACAGGATGCATTCAAGGCCGTTACAGCCGTTTTAAATGGGAAAACCTATGTTCACCCCGAATTAGCCACGGTTTTGCTCGAGGATTATGTCAAAATCAGGACTGAAAAAGTGAGCCGGCCAGAGGGTCTTTTGACAAAAAGGGAATGGGGAATCCTTGAGTTAATGGCAAAGGGTTATTGCAATCAAGAAATAGGAGAAATTCTACATATCTCAGAAAGAACCGTAAAAAATCACGTAAGCTCAATCCTGGCAAAACTACAAGTTCCAAACAGAACCAAAGCTGTACTCTTAGCCCAGCAAATGAGATGGATTTCTATCTAGGCGATACACAGGGACGGTTCTTCTGTTTCAGATTAGAATGCAACATGAGAACCGTCCCTGTGTTTACGACTCAATGCTAATTTCACCATCCTCGGTAATGACTAAGGTATTATAGCTTTCAAAGGTTTGCATGTTTGTAATTTCGTGTTCTTCAGGTCTAGGGCTTGCGAAGCTTTCCATGTAATGCTGATATAGTTCAGGATTTTTGACAAGGTGATAAAAATAAACCTGTTTACCATCTATCGTATCACTGCCTCTAAACAAACACTTATCGTGAAATTGCCCTTTTAGCCAGGATCTTGCTTCTTCATGATTATCGAATTCAGGCATTTGGTCAAAGAATGACGTAATTTCGTTTGCATCCATCCCTTTGCCGACTCCTTTCCAAAGTTACGAGTTCTAATTAAAGTTACTTTATCCAATCTATGAAAAAATATGAGGCTTTCACTAGGAAACTGCCTAGCAAATAGCAGTGTGGAGTCTTTTCTGTAGGGAGAATTGAAAGGGTTTCCTTAAATTCACTCTATAATGAAAATTGAGAATTTTTCGTATAAAAGGATGGAATTATATAATTTCATGTAGTATATTTGATTTTATTAAGGTTTTCTGTCATGTAAATATTCTAATTTCATCAGGAGTTTGGTTATTATTCAGTGTTAAATGAAACAAGAGAACCGTCCCTCTGTTTCAAAATGGATGGTATAAAACATATAATATTGGAATAAAATTTCAGAAAATTGGGACTTTGAGAGGGGGGATAGTTTGGCTGGCTATATTTTTAGAAGAATTCTAGCTGGGGTTATTACTTTGTTTTTCTTGACTACTATTACGTTTTTCCTTATGCATGCGATTCCAGGCGGGCCGTTTAGTCCTTCGGAGCAGCGGAATGTTCCGATTAGTGTGATTGAAAAGGTTGAAGAGAAGTATGGGCTGAATGAGCCATTGATTGTTCAGTACCTGAATTACTTGAAAAGCTTGGCTCAACTTGACTTAGGCATTTCGTTTAAACAGCCGGATGTCAGTGTTAATGAATTAATTGAACAAGGATTTCCTATATCCGCGAAAGTAGGAATCATAGCAATTATTGTTGCCCTGTTAGTGGGTATTCCACTAGGGATTATTTCCGCTGTTAAGCGGGGAAAATGGGCAGATTGGCTATCTATGATTATTGCAACCATCGGAATTTCGATCCCCAACTTTGTCATCGCCGTTCTTCTCCTATTTTTGTTCGCTGTCGTTTTAAAAATCTTACCAACGTTTGGATTAACGAGCTGGGAGCATTATATCCTGCCTGTTGCCGGTCTTTCTTTTTATCCGATTGCTTATATTGCGAGACTCATGCGTTCCAGTATGCTCGAGGTCATGCGCCAGGATTATATTCGCACCGCAAGAGCTAAGGGTGTCCATGAACTCAGTGTTCTCGGCAAACACGCATTGCGAAATGCCATCATTCCCATCATTACGTACCTCGGCCCTTTAGTGGCGATCCTTTTAACAGGAAGCTTTGTCATTGAAAGGATCTTCTCGATTCCAGGCATTGGCCGGGATTTCGTAACGGGGATTAGCGACCGTGATTATTCGATCATTTTATCGTTAACTGTCTTTTTTGGCGCTTTGATTATCATAGCAAATCTTATTGTCGATATTCTTTATGCTGTGATTGATCGGCGTGTCAAAATCAATGAGTAGGTGGTGATGATGTGAGCCATATATTAAAAGTGACCAAGGATGAGCCATTCCCCAACGATCATTGGCACGATATTCCGGATGAGCTTTTTGAAAGATTAGGAGATTCGAGGAAACGCAATAATGAGGCGATTGTACGGCCACGCAAAACCTATTGGCAGGATGCCTGGTCAAGGTTTCGCAAGGATCCGCTTGCAATGATCGGGTTATGTGTTGTCATTATCATAACGCTGGCTGCGATTATTGGTCCGATGCTTTCACCGTATACATATGATGGGCAAAATTTAGGAAATGGAAATCAGGGTCCTTCTGCTGAACATTGGTTTGGGACTGATAAGTTTGGCAGGGACATTTTTACCAGAACGCTGTATGGAGCAAGAATCAGTTTGACGATTGGGTTTGTGGCGGCTGCGATCAACATGGTAATTGGTGTCATTTACGGGGGCATTTCCGGGTATTTTGGCGGACGGGTCGATATGATTATGATGCGGGTTGTCGATATGCTGATCGCGATTCCTGATCTCTTGTATATCATCCTGATGATGATGTTTCTTGGGAACTCCCTGCAAAGCATCATTATTGCTTTATGTATAACATCTTGGATTGGTACGGCGCGAATTGTCAGATCACAGGTTATTACTTTAAAACATCAGGAATACGCGCTGGCTGCAAGATGTATTGGAGAGTCCAAATCGAGAATCTTATTTAGGCATTTGCTTCCGAATAGTATCGGACCGATTATTGTGACTGTTACGTTTTTAGTGCCTTCCGCGATTTTCTCTGAAGCTTTTCTAAGCTTTTTAGGGATAGGGATTCAGGTGCCGATTGCCAGCTGGGGTACGCTCGTTAACGATGCAATCCCAACCATCTTTACTGAACCCTATCAAATGCTGTTCCCTGCATTAGCGATTAGTGTAACGATGTTTTCACTCAATTTTATCGGTGATGGACTAAGAGATGCGCTCGATCCACGGCTAAAGAAATAGGGGGTGGCAGACTGTGAAATTACTAGAAATAGAAAATTTAAGGACGAATTTTCACATTGATTCCGGAAAAGTTCAGGCGGTCCGGGGAATATCTTTTTATATTGATAAAGGAGAATCGATTGGGATTGTCGGAGAGTCAGGCTCGGGAAAAAGTGTTTCGATGCTCTCGGTGATGGGGCTGCTGCCTGATAACGCGACAGTTGAGGCAGATCGGATGAACTTTGAGGGTGTTGAACTCTTAGATGTCGATCCAAAGCAAATGAGAAAGCTCCGCGGCAATGAGATTGGGATGATTTTTCAGGACCCAATGACGTCTCTAAATCCGCTTTTTACGATAGGCAATCAAATTATGGAACCGATTCGGATTCACTTGAATGTGTCAAAAGCGGAGGCGCGGAGAAGAGCGATTGAGATTTTAAAACTCGTTGAAATACCAAGTCCGGAAAGCCGGTTAAACCAATATCCCCATGAATTTTCAGGGGGAATGAGACAAAGAGTCATGATTGCAATTGCGCTTTCGTGTAATCCCAAATTGCTGATTGCAGATGAGCCAACGACTGCTCTAGACGTAACGATCCAGGCGCAAATTTTAGACCTGATGAAAGATTTGAAAAAGAAGCTTAATACCTCGATTGTGCTGATCACCCATGATTTGGGCGTGGTCGCGAGTATGTGTGAGCGGATTATTGTGATGTACGGCGGACAGATTGTGGAAGAGGGAACGACTCGAGAAGTTTTTTATAATCCTAAACATCCTTATACATGGGGACTGATCCGGTCCTTGCCAAAGGTTTCGACGGGAGAGAAGAAAAAACTGATTCCGATTCCGGGCAGTCCTCCCGATCTACTGGATCCTCCGAAAGGCTGTCCTTTTGCAGCCCGCTGTGAGCACGCGATGAAAATTTGCGAATTACGTCAGCCGCTGGATACAAACGTAACGGATACGCATCGTGTTTCCTGCTGGCTGATGCACCCTAAGGCTCCGAAAGTGGCGAAGGAGGTTGTGGTGTGATGCCGGTGGCGAGTGAGACTTTAGTAGAAGTTAAAAACTTAAAGAAGCATTTTACCTTGACAAAGGGCTTCTTTTCTAAAAAGGCAAACGTGTTAAAAGCTGTTGATGATGTGAGTTTTTCGATTAAAAAAGGTGAAACCTTTGGTCTGGTTGGGGAATCAGGCTGCGGAAAATCAACAACAGGCCGTACTTTGCTAAAACTTTATGAACCAACCTCAGGGCACATTCTCTTTGACAATAATCCAATTGAAAACCTGAAACATAAGGAAATGCTGCCATTCCGTAAAAAAATGCAGATGATCTTTCAGGATCCTTACGCATCATTGGATCCAAGGATGACCGTTGCCGATATTATCGGGGACCCTTTGGACGTCCACAGAATCGCGAAGGGAAAGGAGCGGATCGATCGGATCAATGAATTAATAGAACTGGTAGGCTTAAAAAGTGACCATTTAAACCGGTATCCGCATGAGTTTTCAGGCGGACAGCGCCAGCGGATAGGAATTGCCAGAGCGCTTGCCGTTGAGCCCGAATTCATTGTTTGTGATGAACCGATTTCCGCTTTAGATGTGTCGATTCAGGCACAGGTCGTCAATATGTTGGAGGAGCTCCAAGAGAAATTTGGTTTAACCTATTTATTTATATCACATGACTTGGCGATGGTTAGATATTTATCTCATAAAATTGGAGTCATGTATTTAGGATCCTTGGTTGAGGTCGCGGAAGCTAATGAATTGTATACGAACATGCAGCATCCGTATACAAAGGCATTGTTGTCGGCATCACTTTTACCTGATCCGGATATGGCTGAAAAAAGTGAACGAATCCGTCTCAAAGGGGATATCCCGAGTCCGGTTAATCCGCCAAGCGGCTGTGCATTCCGAACACGCTGTCCATACGCGGTGGGAGCATGCAGTGAAGAGAAGCCGCAATTAAAGGATATAGGTAATGGGCATCAGGTAGCTTGTCATGTTGTTACATAAGCAGTGATCATTTGGTAATAACCAGTCTCATTCATCTGGTTATCATATAAATTTTTAAAAAATAGGGGGAAGACAATGAAGAGAAAAGCTGGTTTAATCCTGACGCTGTTGCTGAGTGTTTTCGTGTTTGTAGCTTGTAGCTCTGACGAGACTAGTGAAAATTCTCAAGATGAGAAAAAGATTATTTATGCCCTGCCAGATGAACCCGAGACCTTAGATCCTACGCTAAACGTGTATTCCCGTTCATCTGTGGTCATGCAAAACCTATTTAGAGGTCTTTACACAATTGGCCCAGAGGGTGTTCCTGTCCCTTCTTTAGCAGCGGAAACGATTGTTGACGAAACAGGAACCAAGTATACTTTTAAAATCCATGAAGATGCAAAATGGAGTGACGGAGAGCCGGTTACTGCCCATGACTTCGAATATTCCTGGAAAAGGGTGTTGAACCCTGACGTGGCTTCCGGTGCAGCTTTTGACTTGTATTATTTAAAGAATGGTCTTGCTTATAATGAAGGAAAAGTCAGTGCAGATGAGGTTGGGGTAAAAGCGGTGGATGAGCATACGCTTGAGGTTGAGCTTGAAAATCCAACTCCATATTTCTTGAATTTGCTTTGTGCGACTTCTTATTACCCAGTCAGACAGGATGTTGTAGAGGGGGAAGAGGAATGGACGAAATCTCCGGATACATATTTAGTGACAGGTCCATTTACGCTGGTTGAAAAGAAGGCGAAGGAAAAGTACGTATTGAAGAAAAATCCAAACTATCTCAATGCGGATAATGTGAAGATTGATACACTTGAAATTGTCTTTATTGAAGCTCCAGAAGCTGAACTTGCAGCTTATATGAATGGAGAAATTGATGTTTCCGATAACCTGAGTGCTGAAGCGATGGCTCAGTATAAAGATTCCCCAGAGTATACGGTTTCACCGCGGATTGGAACCTATTATTTTGATATTAACGTCACGAAAGAGCCTTTTGATGACCCGCAGGTAAGAAAGGCATTTGGAATCTCAATCAACCGTCAGCAAATCATAGAAAATGTGATGCAATCTACCGAAAAACCAGCCTACGGATTTGTTCCATACGGAATGCCGCATGGTGTTCAAACCGATCAGGAATACCGGGATGTCGTCGGAAACCTATTTGAAGAAGATGCAGAAGAAGCAAAACGATTACTGGCAGAAGCGGGATACCCTAATGGGGAAGGATTGCCTGAAATTGAACTCCTGACAATGGCCAGTCAAACTGATAAGGATATCGCTCAAGCGATCCAAAGTATGTGGAAGGAAAACCTTGGTGTTGAAGTCAGCATCCGTACAATGGAATCTAAAGTCTACTGGGATGAACTGTCAAACGGTAACTTTATGATCGCCCGCGATGGCTGGACGGGTGACTACCTCGACCCAATGACAAACTTAACCTTGTTTGAATCGGTTAACACAGCCGATGACACACGCTGGGTCAACGAAGAGTATGATGCCTTATTACAAGAAAACAGGGAAATTCTAGATCAGCAAAAGCGGATGGACAACTACGCCAAAGCCGAAAAAATCCTAATGGATGAAATGTCTGTCATCCCGCTCTACTTCTACGAAGACTCCTTCCTCGTCAAACCGCATGTCAAAGGAGTCCTCAAAAACTACATCGGCCACACATACTTCGAGTATGCGGATGTAGAGTAGGGTCCTGTTACGCCGCGGATTTTTTAGAAGTCAAAATTGACAGTACGGGTCAAAATGTTGTTCTATCGGTCAAAATCCGTTTCTACGGGTCAAAATCCCGTTCCTTTGCCAAAAAGTTTAACGGGGTTTTAATAAAAGAACAATAGAAAGAGGGGCTAGAGGAGGATTCCTTCTGGTTCCTCTTTTCTCTTTGCAATAAGTAGAATTATTGGTAGTTTCTACTATTATATTTAATTTAAAATAGAGGAAAGTCATCTTTTATAGAGGAGTGGTGGAAGGTGAGTGGATTAAAGAAACCAAAAGCAATTAAAACAGGAGACCGGATTGGGTTAATTGCTCCTTCAAGTCCTGTCAGTCGTCCGGATCGGGTCGAGGAATCGGTTAAAAAGCTAGAGGAGTTTGGCTTTGAGGTTACAGTTGGTGATAGCTGTTATGGACGGTACGGTTACCTGGCTGGTGAGGATTCCTTAAGAGCTGAAGATATTAACGGCATGTTTGCCGACCCTAGCATTGATGCTATTGTTTGTATACGTGGCGGATATGGCACTCCTAGAATAATCGATCAGCTAGATTATGAGATGATCGAAAGAAATCCCAAACTATTTGTCGGCTATAGTGATATCACAACCCTGCATATCGCCTTAAATCAGAAATGCAAAATGATTACTTTACATAGCCCAATGCCAGCTTCAGATATGCTCCGTGATTTTGATGAGTATTCAATAAAAGGTTTCCTCCAAGCAATCTCTTCACCAGAACCGTTAGGAGAAATGAAGAATCCGGAAGGGGAGGAAATCCAATGTCTAGTTGCGGGTGTGGCAACTGGTTCAATTATAGGAGGCAATCTGTCTTTAATCGCAGCGACGCTTGGAACCCCCTATGAAATCGATACAAAAGGAAAACTGTTATTTTTAGAAGATATCGACGAAGAACCCTATAGCATTGATCGAATGCTCTCACAGCTTCGGCTTGCCGGCAAATTGGAGGATTGTAACGGGATTATCCTGGGAGACTGGAACAATTGTGTCCCAAGAGATGTCTCGAAACCAAGCTTAACTCTGCAGGAAGTATTTCAAGATTTGCTCGTTCCGACGGGAAAACCTATCATCTGCAACGTCAAAGCAGGCCACTGCAAACCAACCATGACCCTGCCCCTTGGAGTAGAAGCTATTCTAGATGCGGATCAATGTCAATTAACGATTACAGAAAGTGCGACCGTATAGTTCAGGGAGCCAGCCGCCGGGCATTCGGCTGGTACCTGCCACACCCTGAAAATTCTTGTTTCACGCCCATTCTTTTAATCAAACGTTTGTTTAAAAATCATTCTAGTCCTTCATACAATAGTCTTCATAGAATTTACATAATATTTTTACAATTTTTTATCCGTATCTTAACACCCCGGTGGTATAACCTTTATAATGACTAGTATAAATAGGTTATAAGCGTGGTAGTGTTGTAGAAAATCAGAGTTGGGGGCTATCGAAATGATTAAAAAAGCGATCATACCTGCTGCAGGTCTCGGTACAAGATTTTTGCCAGCAACGAAAGCAATGCCAAAAGAAATGCTGCCAATTGTAGATAAACCAACGATTCAATACATTGTTGAGGAAGCAGTTGCCTCTGGAATTAAAGATTTAATCATAGTGACCGGGAAGGGCAAAAGGGCGATAGAGGATCATTTCGATCGTTCCTATGAACTCGAGCAGCGCCTGCTAGAAAGATCTAAAATTGAAATCTATAAGGAAATTAAAAGTATATCAGACATGATCGATGTCCACTATATTCGGCAGAAGGAGCCAAAGGGTCTGGGGCATGCGATTTGGAGTGCGAGACATTTTATCGGAAATGAGCCCTTTGCCGTTCTGCTAGGAGATATTATTATCAACTCAAAAGTGCCATGCTTGGCACAGCTCATTAATACTTACAACAAGTTCAACCAAAGTGTGATCGGGCTAACTCATGTACCAGATGAAGATGTCAATAAATATGGAATCGTAAATCCGTACCATTTTGAAGACGGGTTAAGTCTGATTCAGGATGTGGTGGAAAAACCCCATCAAAAGGAAGCTCCCTCTAACTTAGCTATTTTAGGAAGATATATTCTATCCCCAAAAATTTTTGACCTGCTTGAAAAGCAGGAAGCCGGAAAAGATGGAGAAGTTCAGCTTACCGACGCCATCCGGTCACTCATCGATTTGGAACCGGTGTATGGATTGGAGATACAGGATAAAGTCCTTGATACGGGGAACAAATTAGGATTTATTAAAGCAACGATTGATATCGCGGTTCAGAGGGAAGACCTTAGAACAGATTTAATCGAATATCTTCAAGAGGTCCTTAAGGAAGTCACCATCAATCAACAGAAGGCTAGCGGTATAAATATGTTTTAAAAGGGTGGGTTTATGAGAATCACAGTTGTTGGAACAGGGTATGTAGGCTTAGTGACAGCGGTGTGTTTAGCAGAAACAGGACACAAAGTAACCTGTTTGGATATTGACGAGAAAAAAATTGAACTTCTGCGGAGCGGGAAGTCGCCGATATATGAACCAGATGTCGAAGAGCTCATGCTGAAAAATGCAGACCGTTTAGTTTATACGACTGACCCTTTAGTGGCTTACCAGGGAGCTGAAGTCATCGTGATTGCCGTGGGGACGCCAGAGAAAAAGGATGGGTCTGCTAATTTACGCTACATCTATGACGTAGGAGAGCAGATTGCCAGAATAGTGGAGCATGACTGCGTTGTCGTTGTGAAATCGACAGTTCCGGTTGGAATCAATGATAAGCTTGAAAAACTGATTAAAGAAAATGCGAGAAATTATGTAAAAATTGAGGTTGTCTCGAACCCTGAGTTTTTATCTCAAGGGACGGCAGTCCGGGATACCCTGCATGCGTATAGAATCGTTGTCGGTGTTGAATCGGAGGCGGCTAGTACGGTCATGAAGCGGGTATACGAACGCTTTCATATTCCGATTGTGGTTACCGATAGACGAAGTGCGGAAATGATCAAATACGCAGCCAACGATTTCCTCGCCCTTAAAATTTCATATATCAACGAAATAGCTAACCTTTGTGAAATTGTCGGTGCCAACATCGAAGACGTTACAAAAGGAATGGGGCTAGACCCGCGGATTGGCGATCGCTTTTTAAATGCTGGCATCGGTTACGGCGGCTCCTGCTTTCCAAAAGACACAAAAGCCCTGCACTGGCTCGCTAATTTCAATGATTACGAGATTAAAACAATCAAAGCGACGATCGAAGTCAACGAGAATCAGAAATTGAAGCTCATTAAAAAAGCCCGGAAATACTATGATAGTTTTGCCGGATTAGAAGTGGCCGTGCTGGGACTAACCTTTAAACCGGGAACGGACGACTTACGAGAAGCGCCATCCCTTGAAAACATTCCGATTTTACTAGAAGATGGAGCCAATGTGAGAGTGTGGGACCCAGTCGGAATGGAAAAATACAAGAAGCTGTATCCGGAAGAATTAAAGTATTGTGACATGATTGAGGAAGCGATTATCGGAGCAGATATTTGTTTGATTTTTACCGAATGGGATGATATAAAACAGTTTGATCTAGAGAAATATCGTGAATTAATGAACTCGGCCATCGTTATCGATGGCAGAAATTGCTATCGCTTAGCCGATGCTGAAGAGGCCGGGATTATATATGAGTCAATTGGAAGACCGGTAGTAGAGGTGAAGACTAAGGTACTTGCGTAGGTGAATCGACAGGTGCCTGTCACGCCCTGAAAATTCTTGTTTCATTTGCTATGATAGAGAGTCCTTTGCGGCTCTTTTTTATTTTGCAAGCTTATTGAAAGTTTGAAGTTATATTACGATCTCCGAGGTAAAATAAATTTATTGGCCAGTTTTACATAAAACTTTTTTTACAAAGGAGGAAACTTATCATCCCCAACCCAATTTTGTAACTTTACATCTTTTTAATGAACCAAAAACAGACCCAATGAAAGCGCTGTCACTAGCGATTTGCCTATATAATGAAGACAGGGAGAGGATCAATATGTTAGATGAGCGCGCCACTAATTTATTGCATGTGATTTTATCAAGTCGATTAGTCACGATGAAAGAGCTTGAGGAACGTTTAGATTGTACAAGACGCCAGGTTAGTTATGACCTGCAAAAAATTAACGATTGGTTAATCGATCAGGAATTACCGCCAATCGAAAACAAACGTTCATTTGGACTGATCATTGACAAAAGAGTAAAAGAGCATGTTTCCACAATCCTTCCTAATCTCAAAACAGAAGAATACATTCTTTCCCATGAAGTTCGAATGGCAATAATTTTACTCTCTGCTTTTATGAATGATGAGTATTTGTCTGTTAATCATGTAACCAACATTTTAAAGGTGAGCAGAAATACGGTTTTATCCTATGTCAAACAAGCCGACAGTCACGCCAGCAGGTATGGAGTCTCCCTGCAGTACAATCGGCAGGCTGGCTATCATTTGACAGGGGATGAGATGGCTGTTCGAAAACTGGCTCTAAAGATGCTGTCACGTATCATTCAACAGCAGAATGGAATGACCCTAATAGAAAGAATGGTAGATGAATGTAAAGGGAAAGGGACTTTTCTGGCATGCTTCCAACAGATGCATGCTGCTTTAAGTCAAATGGAAGATAGCCTTCACGTTTCTTATGTAGAGGAGAGAATGAGGGAGCTTGCCGCCTACTTTACTATTTTATTAATCCGTATAAATGTGAGACGGCTGCTATTCTTTCCAAAAGAAATTGTTGAAACCATCCAGGAGACCGATGGTTATGATGCGGTTGAACAAATGATGAAAGACTCACAATTATCTGTTTCTGAGGATGAAAAGATTTATTTAACCATGCTGGTTTTGGGCTTAAACGTTCGTTACGATCTTTATCTCTATCAAAAACCAGATGAAAATGATTTATCTAAGATCATTGATGAGATTATTTCAGAATTTGAGATCTTAGCCTGTGTAACCTTTATCGATCGAGAGCATGCCAAACAGGCACTGCTTATGCATTTAAAGCCGGCGTACTACAGGATGATATTTAATATTCCAATCACAAATCCTTATTTAAATAAAATCAAGGAAGAGCATCTGGACCTTTTTAATTTGGTGAAAAAGTCCTTGAAAAAGTTGGAGGAAGCAGTTGGCTCCACAATTTCAGAAGATGAAGTGGGGTACATTACCCTACATTTTGGTTCGTTTTTAACCGCACAGGGACTTCCATTTAGAAGGAAGCGGAGTATTATTGTTTGTCCAAGCGGAGTAGGAACTTCTAATCTATTGAAACGGGAAATTGAACAGCTTGTACCTGAAATAGAAATTGTCAAAGTTATCTCTATTCGTGAGTTTAATGAAAAAATTGAAGATGAATTTGATTTGATTTTTTCAACGGTCATGCTGCAAACGAAGAAACCATTACTCGTTGTTCAACCCATTTTAACCGCGCTTGATAAAGCAAAAATTATACAAGAGGTAGATGTGGTTTTACAGGGTTCAAGACCTAATACTCCAAATGTTCATCAATTAATTGAAGTAATCAAGCTTTTTTCAACTGTACATGATGAAAAAGGGCTTTATACGGCAATCACGAATGTACTTACAGGAAATATGGCTAAAACTATTGGGAGGTATAAGCCCGTGTTAAAGGAATTAATCACAAAAGAAATGATTCAAGTAGTTGATTTTGTTGAGAGTTGGGAAGAAGCTATCAGGCTTGCTGCCAATCCTTTGCTTGAAGCTCATTCAATCAACGGAGAATATGTCGAAGCCATGATTAAGAATGTCATGGAAATGGGAGCATATATCGTTTTAACGCCAAAGGTTGCACTTCCGCATGCAAGACCGGAAGAAGGAGTTAAAAAATTGGGAATGAGTTTGTTAAAGCTTAATCAGCCAGTTTCCTTTTCCGAGGGAGATCCAGACAAGGATGTAAATATCATCATTGTTTTAGCTGCAACTGATAATGAAACGCATTTAAAAGCTTTGAGTCAACTTTCTGAGCTGCTTGAAGAGGATGAAAATATCAATGAAATATTAAAGGCTTCTAATGCTGATTCTATCATTCCTTTAATATATCAATACAGTTAATGAAGGAGGTATTTGATCATGTTAAGTATTGTTACAGTATGTGGAAATGGAATAGGGAGCAGTTTGTTATTAAAACTAAAAATTGAAGAAATATGTGCTGAAAACGGCATTAAAGCAACTGTTGAGTCCTCTGATTTTAATTCAGCAAAAGGACGCAACTGCGATTTGATTGTCACCATTGGAGAAATGGCAAAACAATTCGATGAAAGCCAAAAGGTTGCCGTTATTCGAAGCTATATTAACAAGAAAAAGATTCAAGAAGATATATTAGAAACCCTTAAAGTATTAGATCAGGCAAAGCAATAATTTTTATGATTCATTATCTTACTATTAGCAATTATAAAACTCTTATATAGGGGGATCATTATGGATTTTTTTACAGGGGTACTTGAATTTTTAAAAGATGTCTTGTCTCAACCCGCGCTTCTCCTTGGTATTATGGCCTTTATTGGATTAGTTGCCTTAAGAAGTCCAGGTCATAAAGTCTTAACGGGAACGCTTGGACCTATTCTTGGTTATATCATGCTAGGAGCAGGTGCTGATTTTATAGTCACTAACTTAGATCCGCTTGGAAAAATGATTGAAAAGGGCTTCAATATTCAAGGGGTTGTTCCAAATAACGAGGCAGTTGTCGCGACCGCTCAACAAATTCTTGGCGTTGAAACCATGTCTATCCTTGTTTTAGGACTTGTATTAAATGTAGTTTTTGCCCGTTTTACAAAGTATAAATATGTTTTTTTGACTGGACACCATAGTTTCTTTATGGCCTGTCTGCTATCCGCTGTTTTAGGTGCAACCGGTATGTCAGGCTGGCTGTTAGTTGTAATTGGCGGCTTCTTCCTAGGAGCATGGAGTGCGATTTCACCAGCTATCGGACAAAGATATACATTAAAGGTTACTGACGGTGATGAAGTAGCCATGGGACACTTCGGAAGTTTAGGCTACTATCTATCTGCCTGGGTTGGAAGTAAAGTTGGAAAACCTGAAGATAGTA
The DNA here is from genome assembly GCF_900207585.1 of Bacillus oleivorans. GTDB lineage: Bacteria > Bacillota > Bacilli > Bacillales > JC228 > Bacillus_BF > Bacillus_BF oleivorans. The sequence goes on from NZ_OAOP01000001.1 coordinate 583,718, forward strand.
CAGAAAACATTAACATTCCGGAAAAGTGGAGCTTTTTGCGTAATACGACAATCGCAACTGGTATTACCATGATGTTCTTTTATTTAGTAGCAGCCATTGCAGCTGGTTCTGAATTCGTTTCAACTTTATCTGGCGGTATGTCACCTTATCTGTTTGCGATTATGGGCGGTTTGAAGTTTGCGATCGGGGTTGCCATTGTTTATTCAGGTGTTCGGATGATTTTGGCTGACTTAATTCCAGCCTTCCAGGGTATTGCCCAAAAGATTATTCCAAATGCTGTACCAGCAGTCGATTGTGCCGTGTTTTTCCCATATGCGCAGACTGCGGTGATTATCGGTTTTGTATGTAGCTTTATTGGCGGCGTTATTGGAATGGTAATCCTAGGCTTTATCGGTGGAGTTTTAATTATTCCTGGTCTGGTTCCACACTTCTTCTGTGGAGCAACAGCAGGTATTTATGGGAACGCTACTGGAGGACGTAAAGGTGCGATTATCGGATCCTTTGTAAACGGATTGGCGCTTGCATTCTTGCCAGCTTTATTACTCAGACGATTTTACGGTAATGGAGGAAGAAGCCAAGAAGATCGCAAGCTGGGGAAGTAATGTTTATATCAAAATTCCAATTATGAACTCTCAAGGGGAGTCTTCGATTCCACTAATTCATAAGCTATCTAGACTTGGATATTCATTGAATATCACGGCGATCTTAACTCTGGATCAAGTACGGGAGACGGTCGATGCTTTTGTATCAGGAACCACCAATATCGTTTCGGTTTTTGCTGGAAGAATTGCAGACTCTGGAGTGGATCCAGTTCCATTGATGAAAGAAGCAGCAGCCATCTGTCTTGAAAAAGAAGGAACTGAACTGCTCTGGGCCAGCCCAAGAGAACTATTGAATATTTTTCAGGCTGAACAATGCGGATGTGATATTATCACCTGTACCCCAGCCATCTTAAACAAAATGCCGAACGTCGGCAAAAGCTTAGAACAAATCTCACTCGAAACCGTCCAAATGTTTAGCCGGGACAGCCAAGCTCTGGGGTATTCGATTGTATAGGTGAATTCGAAGGGTGCCAAGCAGCCCCGAAAAATCTAGTTTCACAAGAATTTCACAGAGAATAGTCAGGAGGGTCATTGAGACTCTCCTTTTTTAATTTGGCAGGTGATTCGATGGGGGTATGCCCCGATTTCAAGCATTCTTTTTTATATGGAGAGATAAGTTTGGTATAGTAGTCTTAATCACATTTTTAAGGAAGGGATTCTATATGGGTTCCATGACGAATTTGCCTCCATTTATAAAAAGGGAAATTGAACAGCTAGAAAAAATAGTTTCCCCATTAGCGAAAAAGGTTTCTAAATATGCGTTGTTCTCTTTTCCGCTCATTACAGTTTCGCTCTTTAACCTGTTTTTCCTGCTGTTTTATATACCAAATAGCCAAAACATGATCTTTAGCATCGTTCTCTATGCCGTGCTCGGTGCTTTAGGCTTTGCGCTTTTAAAAGAAGTCCGGGCACAGAAGAAAGAAATTCAAAAAATGAGTACCGATTATATCATTGACCGGATTAACAAAAGTGACATCACTTCAGATAGCCGTAAACAAGAGTATATAAAACGGATTCAACAGCAGCCGCTTGTTACAATCAATCATTTTGTTGAGTTTCTGGTCGAAGAAGACCAGCGCGCGAGCCGTTTAGAAGATTAGAACAGCACCCTTATTCGGTGCTGTTTTATTTTTAATAAAATTTTTGTAAAAAAATATAGGTATAAGTGGACGTTTAATTTGTATAGCTTTATAGTTATGATGGAGAAAAGGCAATTAAAAAGGCGTGTCACGAATGGATTCAGGAACAATTCTAATTATAACCCTATCAACGATTACGATTATAAATATCATCCTTGCTGGAGTTCTTATTTTTATAGAACGGAGAGATGCTGGGTCAACTTGGGCTTGGCTAATGATATTATTTTTCCTGCCGATTGCAGGTTTCTTTGCCTATCTGTTATTTGGCAGACAATTAAAACAGAAGAATTTCTATAATCTATCTGCGGAAGAACGAGAATCGTTTAAGCTTGCGATTGATGAACAGGTTGATGAAATCAAGTCGAGCGAAAAGTTCCGCAACAACCGACTTTTAGCAAAACACTCGCAATTATTGTTAATGAATTTAAAATCATCGACTTCGATTGTAACAACTGATAATGAAGTTGAAATTTTTAGCGATGGCCAACAGAAGTTTAATGCTTTATTTGAAGATATAAGAAATGCTAAAAAGGAAATCAATATTCAGTATTACATTATTCAGCGCGATGCTTTAGGAAAAAAACTGCGGGACGAGCTAACCCAAAAGGCAAAAGCCGGTGTGAAAGTCCGTGTTCTTTACGATGAAATCGGATCAAGAAGAATGAGCCGCGGTTTTTTTAAAGAACTGATTGAAAACAATGGGGAAGTGGAGGTTTTCTTCCCGTCCTATCTAAAATTTATTAATCCGCGGATGAATAACCGAAATCACCGAAAACTCTGTATTATAGACGGCAAAGTCGGCTATATCGGCGGTTTTAACGTCGGGGACGAATACTTAGGGAACAATAAAAGATTCGGCTTCTGGCGTGACACACACCTGCGGGTGACAGGGGAAGCTGTAGACCACCTGCAAGCCCGGTTTATTTTAGACTGGAAACAGGCTACCCGGCAAAAAGAGACTCATTATGAAGATTTCTTATATACGACCGTACGCAATACCGGGAGGTCCCCGATTCAAATTGTGGACAGTGGACCGAACTCGGATACAGAGCATATTAAAAATATGTACATTAAGCTTATTTTAACGGCGAAAAAGCAGGTTTTAATCCAAAGCCCGTACTTTATTCCAGATGCGAGTTTTATGGATGCCTGTAAAATTGCGCTGCTTGCAGGGGTAGATGTCCGGATTATGATACCAAATAAACCGGATCATCCGTTTGTGTATTGGGCCACCTTGGCTTACTGCGGGGAATTATTGTCATACGGGGCTAAGGTATTAATTTATGAAAATGGGTTTATGCATGCGAAAACGATTGTCGTCGATGGTGAAGTCGCTTCGGTTGGAACGGCTAATATCGATACACGCAGTTTTAAGCTGAACTTTGAAGTAAATGCCATCATATATGATGAAAAAGTAGCGCAGAAGCTCGAAGGTCTGTTTATGGAAGATAGTGAAAAGAGTACAGAGCTGACGCAAGAAAGATACAGAGAGAGATCAAGTTCCATTAAATTTAAAGAAGCGATATCGAGGCTGTTGTCGCCGATATTGTAGGAAACATGGGGACGGTTCTCGCGTTTCTTTCGTTTCGCGAAACGAAAGAAACGCGAGAACCGTCCCTTTGCTTCACTTTTATATTTTTCTTTGTGATAAGATGAAGAAAAACGGACTTTCTAGAAAGGGCTGGGCCTTTGTATGATTTATCAGTTAAAGATTACGTTAAGGCGGACAAGTCCCCCCGTATGGCGCAGAATTGAAGTGGATGATAGGACATCTTTTCGCTCTCTCCATAAATTAATTCAAATTGCTTTTGAATGGTATGACTATCATTTTCACGAATTCCAGGTTAGAGATCCCTATGGACCAAAATCAACTCGGTTTATTGAAAGCCGCATCGTAATAGGAAACCTTGAGACTGACATTGACTATAAATTTTATGTCGATCAAGTTTTTGATGAGAACCATGCATTTCTATGTGACTGGCTGATTCGTGAAAAAGATAAGTGCATGTATGTATATGATTTCGGGGATTACTGGGAGCATGAAATTCTATTAGAAAAAATTAAACCCGCCGAAGAAAGAGATAGTTATCCGCGCTGCACAAAGGTAATGAGAGGAGCGCCTTTAGAGGATAGCGGCGGCATTTTAGACAAAGAAATCGAAATTGATGAAAACGATGAATTAGATCGAATTAATATGGATTTTGCATGGCTTTATATGGGGATGGATGTTGGGAAATAAAGAGTAAGCGCAGAAATCGTTTGGCGGTTGTTTTTTAAATATTTATCTGTTAAATCTTGCATTCTATTTTGCTAAAGTATTCTATTTTTCTACAAGAATTTCGGCTTGGTTTTTAAACGAATGTTTGTTTAAACAGGCTGGGGTTAGGTGTGAAACCAATGGATTAGTGATTTTTTGATGTGAACCTTTTGTTTGATTTTGGCTTTTGGATTTTAATAGGGAATATCAAAATTATTGTTGTATTTTTACACTAAGGTGAGGAAATTTGCTATGGAGACCAATCTATATTTTGTTAGACATGCTCATTCCATTTATACACCGGAAGAGTTAGAGAGGCCTTTGTCTGAAACAGGAGTGAGAGATGCCGTTCGGGTCACTGAGTTTCTAAAAAAAGAGGTCATTGATCAGGTTGTCTCTAGCCCGTATAAAAGAGCGATGCAAACAGTAGAAGGGATCGCGAGTTTTATAGGAAAAGACATTGAAATTGTCGAAGATTTACGAGAACGTACGCTTAGCGGGAAACCGGTTGAAGATTTTGATGGTGCGATAACTCGAGTTTGGCAGGATCCGAATTTTTCATGGGAGGGTGGAGAGTCCAATTCTGTGGCTCAAAAAAGGGGTGTCGGCGCAACCCTGCTTTTACTGGAAAATTATCGGGGGAAAAATATTGTTGTAGGAACGCATGGGAATCTCATGGTTCTGATCATGAGTAATTTTGATCCATCATATGATTTTCAGTTTTGGCAAAACCTCGAAATGCCGGATATTTATCAAATGACATTTGCGGGGAATGACTTGGTAAAAGTGAGGAGAATTTGGGAAAAGAAGTAATGCTTAGGTGAAGATTAAGCCTTACTTCTTTTCTTTTATTCTGACGGATGGAGGAGCGGGGCTTCGTTTTCCAACTGGCGGATTCTTTCCATTATTCTTCGTTTTCGATACAGCATCGTACCTGCTTCCGATATGTCCTGAAGCATGGAACGGTTATTGAAAGCACCGAAAAGGATGCCGGCAATCGGAATCATTTGAAAGAATTTTTTCCATCCGTACTGGTCGCGGTATGTATAAATGACTTCACGCCACCCTTGGAGCTGGGAAAGCATCTCTTTCGACTCTGTTTCCCTATTATAAAAATGGGATAGTTCATTTAAAATCGCCTTTTTACCGACAATATCTGCTGAGGAGAACTGGAGACATTTGACGATAAACACCCGTTCACTTTTTTCATTGGGGTCATATCCATGGATAATCGCAATTTCCTGAAGGGTCTTTAGCGAAAGGCCAAGCAGGGCCGGGATATCAATCGCTAGCGTAAAAATCCCGCCAATTCCAGTTGTGGCACCTTGAACAGTGGCCAATTTAATTCTGTTTTCCGCTAATTCCTGACTCGTTCTCTCCATTACCTCTAACGGCAGCTTTTCAACATCGGCAATGCTCTCTAGCGGAGTTCCTGCCTGTTTTTCGAGCGCTCGTAAAATCTGCTTTTCCGAAGTTAAATACTTGCCTCCCGTTGAAATATAATTCCCCAGCTCATCCAGCAAAACCCCAATTTTCTTATGTATAAACTTAGGCGTAATCTTATCCAGCAGCTTAAACGGAAGTCGCCCAATCCGCTCCCAAAACCACAGCCCGCTCTGATCCTTCTCCCACTTCTTAATTTTTTTCAACTCATCCTGTAATATTTCCATCTGTTCACTCGACAAAAGCTGTCACCACCTGAATTTTCTAGATTCACAAATATTGTTCCACGGCTTGTCTGAATGTATTTTAGCATAATGGAGGGGGGAAAGCTTAATGGGGGCTTGTGACGGGTTTAGAAAAAAGAGGAGCTGAGTTATGGATTTTGGTGTGGAGTCCGGTATTTTGGTGTTGAGTCCTGAAAAACGGGAGCTGAGTTCTGAAAAACGGGAGCCGAGTTCTGAAAAACGGGAGCTGAGTTCTGAAAATATGTGCTGAGTTCTGATAAACGAGTACTGAGTTCTGAAAAACGGGAGCCGAGTTCTGAAAAACGGGAGCTGAGTTCTGAAAATATGTGCTGCGTTCTGATAAACGAGTACTGAGTTCTGATAAACGGATGCTGAGTTCTGAAAAACGTGAGCTGAGTTCTGAAAAACGTGTGCTGAATTCTGAAAAACGGGAGCTGAGTTCTGATAAACGAGTACTAAGTTCTGATAAAGGGGAGCTGAGTTCTGAAAAACGGGAGCTGAGTTCTGAAAAACGGGAGCCGAGTTCTCATAAAGGGGTGCTGAGTTCTGAAAAACGGGTGCCGAGTTCTGAAAAACGTGAGCTGAGTTCTGATAAACGAGTACTGAGTTCTGATAAACGAGTACTGAGTTCCGAAAAACTGAGAGTTTAGTTCCGATAAACGGTGCTAATTTCCGAAAAACGAGGTGCAGAGTTCAAAAAAGAATGCTAAGTTCGAAAAAAAGAGTCCGGGTCTCAATCCGTGGCGTGAAGCATCCTAGTCGTGACAGGCACGCCCAGAACCATAAAAACGATTTATTCAGAATATATTGACTTGTAAGCGGTTCCCTAAGTATAATAGGTTTTAAGTTTGTTAGGTTAACTAACTAACTTTGTCCAACCTAAAATTAACAAAACTTTTCCAACCCGGAACCAAAGCGTGTGGGAGGCTGGAGATGAGAGCAGTGGCAAATAATAAGGCGAGTCCGAAGCTGGTAAAGCAGATGAATCGTCAGATGATTTTAAGTGAATTGAAAAGCAATCCGCGTCAGTCGCGCGCAGACATTGCAAAGCAAACGAAGCTAAGCCGGCCTTGCGTATCGGAACTGGTCAAGGAAATGATTGATGAGGGACTGATCCTTGAAGTCGGTCCAGGTGCTTCAACGGGCGGGAAGCGGCCGATTTTACTCGAGTACAATGTGAAATCCAATTTTGTACTGGGCGCGATGATTGCGAACAGTCGTCTTTCTGTGATACTTGCTGATATGCAAGGGGAATGGATTGATCTCGTTCACCGCGATTTTACAATTCCAACCGATGGGCATTTTATCGTACAGCTCATAGAGACGACAGTTCGAAAATTGTTAACCAATCAGCAAGTCTCTCCTGAAGATATTTTAGGCATGGCGATTGGAATTCCTGGGATCACCTCGACAACTCAACAAAAGATTGGATTCTCACCAGGGGTGGATTGGGAACAAGTGAACTTAGTGGCAGAGCTGTCAGACAGGCTTTCGATTGAAGTCGTCGTTGATAATGATGTCAACATGATGACGATTGGTGAGTACCACCGCGGGTTTGGCGTAAATGTTACGGATCTTGTTTATATGTTTGTTGGTAATGGGGTTGGAAGCGGCATTATTTTAGATGGGAAGTTTCATAAAGGCTCACATAGTGCAGCCGGTGAAATTGGTCTCATGCGGCTCGGAACCGATTCAAGGAAAAGTGCAAGTATGGGTGTTTTTGAGAGTAACTATGGCTTACTTGGAATTCGGGCAAAGCTCCAAGAAAATGGTCTTTCCGTTCAGCAAAATCAGTCCCTGCTCGATTACTTGCAGCAGACTGAGGCTGTCAATGATGTCGCCAAATCGATTTTACATGAAGTAATCGACCACTGGGCGGCCGCGGTCATCAACCTTTCTAGTATTCTAGATCCGCAAATGATTATATTATCTGGTGAGATGGCGATGTTAAATGAAAAGTCATTCAAGCAGTTTACCAGAATTATAGAAAGCCATTTACCGGAAACACCGGAAATCAGAGTCACCACTCTCGGTTCTAAAGCAGGCTTACATGGAGCTGTACATTTGGCATTAGAGAGCTTCTCGCAAGCCGGGCTTCTGAATAAAAATCGTTTACATATGTGAAGGGGGTAAAAACATTGAAGTTGAAAAAATGGCTCATTTTAGTTGTAGCTGCAGTCATGATGTTTTTAACAGCGTGTAGCTCCGAAAGCAGTAATGGAGGTAACGGAGAGGGAGAAGGAGAAACAGGAGAAGGCGGATCTGGCAAACTAGTCATCTATACGGCCCGTGATCAGACGATTGTAGACAAGGTCGTTGCGATGTTTAATGAAAAGTATCCAGATGTCCAAGTAGAAGTATTAACGATGGGGGCGCAGCAAATTTTAGAGCGGGTTCGGGCTGAAAAAGCCAATCCGCAAGCAGACTTTTGGTGGGGCGGAACCCAATCTGCACTGATGACAGCTGCAGATGAAGACTTGCTGGAATCATTTAAACCAAGCTTTGATGAGTTTATTAAACCTGAACATAAGGATTCTGAAAATCGCTGGTATGGGGAAATGCTGCTTCCAGAGGTCATCATGATTAACAGCGATGTGTTAACCAAAGAATCAGCACCACAGGACTGGGACGATCTGCTTGATCCTAAATGGGAAGATGAAATCATTATCCGCGGAGTATTAGCTTCCGGAACTATGAGAACCATCTATTCGGCCATGATTTTCCGTCAGGATCAGAGCGATCCTGAAAAAGGGTATGACTGGCTCCGTCAGTTAGATGCCAACACGAAAGAATATGCACAAGATCCTACTAACCTTTATTTAAAATTAGCGCGTCAAGAAGGAACGATTTCGCTTTGGAACTTGCAGGACATTTTATTGCAAAAATATGAGCACAACCAGCCATTCGATTATGTCTATCCAGAAAGCGGAGCGCCTATTCTTGTTGATGGCGTAGGTCTAGTCAAGGGTGCGAAAAACATAGAAAATGCGAAGCTGTTCTATGAATTTATTTTTGACCCTGAAGTAAGAACGGTTCTTGCACAAGATCTATATCAAATTCCAACCCGTACAGACATCCCAGAGGATCAAATGCCAGATTGGTATAAAGAGCTAGACCTTAAAGAATTAGATATTGATTGGCAAGTAATGGCCGAAAAAGAAACAGAATGGATGCAATATTGGGACGAAAATATTAAAAGCCAAAACTAAAAAGCTTAAAACTTAACAGGGTGAAGGTTCTTCACCCTGTTCTACATAAGAGAGGTGTCAACATTGAAGGGTGTCAAGCTTGAACATGTAACAAAGACATTTGGAGCTGTAAAAGGCGTTGAAAATGTCGATATCAATGTGAAGCCGGGGGAGTTTTTCACGTTTCTCGGCCCCAGCGGCTGCGGAAAAACGACGACGCTCCGGATGATTGCAGGCTTTTATTTTCCATCGAGTGGTAAAATTTATTTCGATAATCAGGATGTTACGAATTTAAAGCCGGATAAGCGCAATATTGGAATGGTATTTCAAAACTATGCGCTTTTTCCCCATATGACGGTTTTTGAAAATATTGCATTTGGACTCCAGGTGAGGAAGCTCTCAAAAGCAGAGATCCAAGAAAAAGTAGAACGGGCTCAGAAGTTAGTTCATTTGGATGGATACGGGCACCGGAAAATTACAGAGCTGTCTGGCGGACAGCAGCAGCGGGTGGCGCTTGCGCGGGCACTTGTCATAGAGCCAGATATTCTGCTTCTTGATGAGCCGCTTTCCAATCTTGATGCAAAGCTTCGCGAGGAAACGAGACTGGAAATTAAACGGCTCCAGGTCGAGCTTGGCGTTACAACAATTTACGTAACTCATGACCAAACAGAAGCAATGGCGATGTCTGACCGGATTATGGTTATGAATAAGGGTGAGGTTCAGCAAATCGGAACTCCACAGGAAATCTACAATAAGCCGGTCAACCATTTTGTCGCATCCTTTATTGGAGAATCCAATTTAATAGATAGCGAGATTATTGAAGTAAATGGCAATGCCGTAACGGTAAAAATCGGGAACGGGACGCTGTTAGCAGGGAATAAAAACAATGCAGCACCAAACACTGATTTTACAAAGGGCAATAAAATTAAGCTCTCGATTCGTCCGGAAGTGATTGTCCAAGGTGACGGAACAAATTCTGTTACTGGTGAGATCCAGCTTGTAGAATTTACGGGTGTGAGCATCAACTATATTGTCAAAGTAGCGAGCGAGATGATCAAGGTAATGATCATTAATAAAGGAGAAAAAATTCTCGACCGTGGCGATTCCATTACACTTCGAATTCCTGAACATGGAATCTATTTTATAGGCGAATGAAGGTGAAAACATGAGTGTAGAACAAACACAAATGCAAGCTAAGAGCAAATGGAGCCGTCTAACTCAGTCCAAATATTTTATCTACGTCTTAATTTCGCCGTTGTTTTTAGTGCTGTTAGCCTATGTTATTTATCCGTTTTATCAAACCTTTCTGCAAAGCTTGAATGGGGTAGAAGGCGGGATCAGCGGAGAAAACTATCAGCGTTTCTTCAGTTTAGCAAGTACCGCAAATTTAGAGGCGCTCTGGACGAGTGTCTATATTTCCATTATTAGCGTCATTACTTGTGCAATTGTCGGGGTAGGAATGGCCTTTTTAATGGAGAGATACAGTTTTCCCGGGCGAAAAATTTTATCGATATTAGTGCTCTTTCCTATGGCGCTTCCGCCGCTGATCGGGGCATTGTCCTTTACGTTTTTATACGGGGAAAGCGGGATAATTCCGCGCTTCTTTCAGGCTCTATTAAATACAGAAGAGGTTCCTTTTTCTCTTAAAGGCATCAGCGGAGTGATAGTGGTTCACACGTTTACGATGTATACCTACTTTTATCTGACGGCAACAGCAGCCATAAAAGAGCTGGACCCGTCATTAGAGGAGGCGGCAACCAGCCTAGGGGCTGGACGGATCAGGATTTGGAGAAAGGTTATTTTACCGATGCTTACTCCTGCGATGGTTGCTGCATCTTTGCTTGTTTTTATGATCTCGATGGCTTCCTACACAGCACCATTAATGTTTGGGGTCGAGAGAACGATGACGATGCAAATTTATCTCTCCCGTACCAATGGGAATCTGGATATGGCAGCGACTCAATCTACGATTCTATCGATTGTATCAATATCGTTTTTGATCATTATGAAATGGTATCAGGGCAGACGGAATTACCAAAATCAAAGCAAAGGGATCGGGGTGCACCGGACAGAGGTGCGTTCGAAGTGGATGAAATATTCGTCGATGGTTTTATCAACGATTGGCGTTATTATTTTGATTTTGCCAATTCTCGTGATTGTGCTGATTTCCTTCTCGGTTGATGGGGAGTGGACGGTGCAGATTATTCCGACCGCTTATACGCTCGACCATTATGTTGCCTTATTTACAGATGAGCGCACGTGGCGGCCAATCTGGAACAGTATTCAAATGAGCTTTGTCGCGACAATCGGAAACGTCATCTTTGGGGTAGCAGCAGCCTATGCGATGGTGCGGATGTCGTTTAAAGGTAAAACTCTCTTAGATGTACTAATCATGGTACCGTGGGCGCTTCCTGGAACGGTTGTAGCGGTTAACCTGATTGCTGCCTTTAGTGAACCAACTGTATTTAGTTTTAACCAAGTTTTAATCGGAACCTTCTGGATCCTGCCATTGGCTTATTTTGTCCGGCATCTGCCGCTCGTTTTCCGTTCAACCTCAGCCAGCCTGATGCAAATGGATCAGTCGATTGAGGAGGCGGCCCGCAGTCTGGGAGCGAGCTGGTGGTATACGTTTAGACGAGTTATTTTGCCAGTCACCGCGACCGGAATTTTAGCCGGGACGTTACTAGCGTTTGTGCAAGGAATCGGGGAGTTCGTTGCTTCCATCTTGATTTATGGTGTGACAACCATGCCGCTATCAGTCGCGATTTTTCAAAAATTGTATTCGTTTGACTTTGGAACAGCCTGCGCTTACGGTGTCCTCCAAATTGTCTTAATCATCATCGTTTTATTTATTTCGGAAAAAATCTCTGGCGGAAAAGCTGGAGCTGCGATGTAGATGGTAATGGTGCAACGAAATTTAGATAGGGAGAGGAAGGATTCGGATGAAGGCAAGTGATATCCATGGAAGAGATCATGAAAAGTTCCGGACCGCCAAGTTTGCCGTGCTCCCGTTAGGCAGCTTTGAATACCATGGTCCCCATTCACCCTATGGAACCGATTGTGTCTTAGCGGATGGGTTTGCCGGTCAAATAGATCCTGCGTTCGGCGGGTTGGTGTATCCGACTGTGCCATATACAGCCTGTCCGGGAAAAACGACAAAATATCCCGGCACGATTACGATTCGGCCATCCGTTATTCAGGAGTATGTGATCGATATTGTAGAGGGGATTATCAGGGGCGGTATCTCGAACATTATTTTATTAAATGCCCATGACGGAAATATGGGAGTATCGCGAACCGTCGCCGAGTATATCACCTCAAAATACGAGGATTCTCGGTTTCTATTAATCAATTGGTGGCAAATGGTTGAGATTGAAAAGGCGGAGGAACTTGGCCTCGTTGGCACAAAGGGCAGGGGGCATGGCGGGCCCTACGAGATGTCCGCTGCGAAGGCATTTCGGCCAGATTTAGTTCAGGTTGACGGAGCCGATCAGGAATTTAAGGAGGCAGCACCACTTTCCAAGCTTCCTTATATTCTAGTAGAAGGAAGGCCAGAAGCTTGGGACGGCTATACAGGGATGATTCAGCAAACGTCTCTAGAGCTTGGCGAAAAAATAGTGAAGGAAGCCACTCAGAATATGAATGCATTAATAAAAAATTGGCTACAAGCAGACGAGTGAAACGAAAGGAAGGACAATTATGGCACCACTCAGGGAACGACTTTTGGAAAAAGAGGGAACTCAATTTCCTTCCAAAACATACACAGAAATGGTATTAAAACCAGCGTTTGATGAAGCGAAAGGCAATTTTGTGGAGTCGATGATTCAAATCCATTTTGCTCATTTAATTATGCTGGTTGATGTTGGGCTTGTTTCAAAGACGGATGCCCGTAAAATTATCGCTGCGATTCATCATTTAAAAGTCCAGGATATTAAGGAAAGTGAATACGAAGCGAAATTCGAGGATTTATTTTTTAAAATTGAACAGCTGCTAATTGAAGACGCGGGCGATATTGCGGGGAATCTTCATATTGCGAGAAGCCGAAATGATATGGGGATTGCGCTCTACCGCATGACTTTACGCAAGAAAATTTTAGGATTGATGGAGTCTAGCCTGCTTCTGCGTGAGGCGTTAATTGAAATGACCCGTGAGCATATTGATACAGTTATGATCGGCTATACCCACACGCAGCAAGCACAGCCGACGACACTCGCACATTATTTTAATGCGATGACCGATATGCTGACGCGTGATATGGAGCGATTAAAAGCCGCTTATAAAACAGTGAACAGAAGCAGCATGGGCTCTGCTGCACTGACCACTTCCGGATTTGCGGTGAACCGTCAGCGCGTCCAGGAATTATTGGGATTTGAAGAATTAATTGATAATGCATGGGATGCGGTATCCGGTGCTGATTATATTGCTGAGACGGCTACAGCTGTACAATTGTCGGCGATTAATCTTGGGCGGTCGATTCAAGATTTTCTGTTGTGGGGCACACAGGAATTTGGCGCATTTTTACTGGCGACGCCTTACGTGCAAATCAGCTCGATCATGCCGCAAAAGCGGAATCCGGTTTCGATTGAGCATATGCGCGCATTGTTATCGAGTGTAACGGGTGATGCACAGACAATACTGTTAATGCTGCACAATACTCCGTTTGGCGATATTGTCGATACCGAGGATGACATGCAGCCATATATGTGGCGGGCGCTTGAGAAATTAGGCGGAATCTATCGCTTGCTTGCCAGCGTGTTGATCACGATGGAAGTCGATAAGCAGAAATTATTGGAGCGGGCGCAAAAGAGCTTTGCTAATGTAACGGAATTGGCTGATACGATTGTGCGCACTGACCGTTTATCCTTCCGCCAGGCACATCATATTGTGAGCGCAACGGTAAGGGAGCTTATGGAACATAAAGAGACCGAGTTAACTGCGTTAACCTTGTCGATTCTGAATAAGCATGCGGAAAAAATTGTAGGGCATTCGCTCAGTTTAACGGAGGAACAATTGAAGGAAACGCTCGATCCAGCTCACTTTGTAAAAATTCGTTCACTTGAAGGCGGTCCAAGTCCAGACCGGATGAAGCAAACGATTGAAAAGCGACTTAAGGACCAAAAACATTTAGAAGCGTGGTTACAGGAAAAACGCGCCCTCTTAGAAAAAGCGAATCAAGAGGTGAATACCATCTTGAAGAAGTGGATGGAAGAGGATGAGTAAAATGAGGTACCCGTTGCTTGCAATAGACGGAGGCGGTACGAAAACCATTGCCGTCGTGACAAATGAAAAGGGTGAAATAGTGGCTACTGGCCGGGCTGGGGCGACAAATTATCAGGTGGTTGGAGAAAAGCAGTCGCAGTTGGCGCTTCAGGCTGCGCTTCAGGCAGCGGTGGATGAGGTGCTGGCAGGGCAGGATGAAGCTGAGGCGGTTATGGCCGATCGGGAAACGGTAGCGTTTGACCGGGCCGTCTTTGCATTAGCCGGGATCGATACAAAACGGGATGAAACGGTTGTGAGAGAGATTGTGGCGTCTGCTTTGGCAGGATTACGGGTGGAAGTTGGAGAGGTTATCATTGAAAATGACTGTTTGTCTGCATTGCTTGGGGCAACAGGAAACTCACCAGGTGTGTTGTTGATCTCCGGAACTGGCTCGATCGTCTTTGCACATGACGGAAAGGGAGACTTTATCCGGGCTGGCGGCTGGGGCCATCGCGTCGGTGATGAAGGAAGCGGCTATTGGATTGGCAAGGAAGCGATCCGCTCAGTTCTGAAGATGTATGACGGACGAGTAAAAACGGAATCGATTTTGGCTCAGATGATTCTGGAGCACTTTGGTTTTGGGCACATCGAAGACCTTTATAACTGGGTATATAGTGAAAACTACTCCGTAGATGACGTCAGTGCCCTCTCTATGGTGGTTGAGAAAGCAGCGGAGCAAGGGGATCAGGTGAGCTGCTCAATCCTAGACAAAGCGGTAACCGAACTAGAACAATTGCTGTATGCGGTTTTGGACGGTGGCGGAAACGATGTCTTTCGCAGCGCCTTTTCGCTTGTCCTGCAGGGCGGAATCCTCCAGCACAACCGCTACATCCGCGAAAAAATCCTAGCCAGCCTAAACACAACCCATCCCCGCCTCCAGCTCATCACCACCCACCCCGAACCCATCCACAACATCATCCAGCGTGGGTTAGGGTGCTGAAGACTGGGCGATTCCAGGGTGTGCGTGTTACGCCCTGGATTTTTTGTTTCAGAATCAATCTTTCATAAAGACTGTTTAAAAGCTAAGTTTTTACACATATATAAAGACGTAAAATAATTTGGAAAATGTTGCGAGATTTCTTTTCTTCTATCCTCCAAAATTTTAAACAATCGACTGTTTCAAGATAAAAATGTTTGACATATGATTTTAGATGTAACTATAATGATTACAACGGGTAGGTGGTCATATGAAAATCAGCAGTCGCTTTACGGTCGCTGTCCATATACTTGCTTTAATTAGCATTCAAAAAAATGCTGTATGTACGTCTGAGTGGATTGCGCAAAGTGTTAACACAAATCCAGTAGTGATCCGAAAGATTTTAGGAAAGCTAAAGGAGGCAGGCTTTGTTCAGGTTCACCGGGGAGTGGGCGGGGCTGAGCTGCTAAAACCTTTAGCGGAAATAACGCTCTTGGATGTATATCACGCGGTCGAAGTTGTAGGAGAGGGTGAACTCTTTCAATTTCATGAACAGCCCAACCCAAATTGCCCAGTTGGAGCCAATATTCAAGGGGTTCTTGAACTCATCCTATTGAAGGCCCAAGCAGCAATGGAGAATGTTTTACAAGAGATATCGTTGGAAGAATTGGTGACCGTTTTGAATAAAAAAATTGGATAAATGGTTATTCAATTTTTTTTGGGACTGTTGTAATTGAAATGGTTACAACGAGATGACTTATCTGCCTGACAAAAGTCCATAATAAAAAAGGTTTACTTAATTATGGACCTAGTAGAAAAACCACATAGAAAAAATGGAGGGAAATCATTATGAAAATTGGAATTATCGGGGCATCGGGAAAAGCAGGAAGTCTAATTTTAAAAGAAGCTCAAGCAAGAGGTCACGAAGTAACAGCCATTGTCAGAAATGCGGCAAAGGTTTCTGATCAAAATGTAAATGTGCTAGAGAAAGATATTTTCGATCTAAAAGCAGAAGACTTAAAAGGATTTGACGCTGTCGTTAATGCATTTGGGGCTCCTCCTGGAAAAGAAGAACTTCATGTGGAAGCAGGAAGAGTTTTAATTGAAGCGATGAATGGAGCACCTGATACTCGTTTAATCGTAGTTGGCGGTGCAGGAAGTCTTTACGTAGACGAAGCTAAAACTGTTCAATTAATAGATACTCCTGAGTTTCCAAAAGAATACTATCCAACAG